>NZ_JAOCHX010000006.1:0-91688 GCF_029843245.1 Empedobacter sp. GD03739
TTATTATTTAGCTTTTGGAGCTGCAAATTCTAAGTTAGATGTTAAGGTAACAACATCACCTACAACAGCTTCTGGGAAATTACCACCGATATTAAAATCACTTCTTTTTACATTTCCTTTTACTGTAAATCCGTACGTTTTAACTCCGTTATTATTGATGCTTCCGTTGTAAACTAATTTTAATGCAACTGGTTTAGTTACTCCGTTTAATGTTAAATCACCAACCATTTTAAATTGATTTCCTTTAACACGTGTGATTCCTTTTGAAGAGAATTCTAATTTTGAATTTTTTGCTGCATTGAAAAAATCTGCTGATTTTAAATGATTATCACGAGCTTCAACTCCTGTATTGATTGAATTGATATCTGCAACTACATGAAATTTTGCATCGCTTAAATCTTCTTTTGTAAAGTTTAAATGAACATCAAAATTTTGGAATTGTCCTTCAACATCAGAAATTGTCATGTGAGAAACAGAAAAACCTAATTTTGAGTGTGCTTTATCATTTGTATAATTTTGAGCGAATGCAGACATTGAAGCTGCTGATAACATTAACGTGAATAATAATTTTTTCATAACGAATGATTATTTGATTGTTTTTAATTAATTATTTTGATAGGACAAATTTAGCTCAGACCTCAATGAGATTTCATTGACATAAGATAAGAAATTAAAAAACTTGATTTTTTCAACTAAAAAACAATCAAATTGTATCAATTAATATTCCAAAAAGTAAAGATTTTGAATTTGTTAGCAATAAAAAAAACACTTCAATAGAAGTGTTTAATATTATTTTACTGGACTAAAATACCAGTAGGTAGATGTTTTTTTATTCTCGATTTCCAAATATCCATTTCCTTCTGCTTTTGTACTTCCTCAATTTTTACATAGCGTCTGAAAGATTTTTCATCTTTACTATTTGTGATATTTCTTAAAACACGTTCATTCATTCCTAAGATTAAACCATTTGTAATAAAGGTTTTTCGTGCTACATGGGAAGTGATTAATTGATACTTTTGAAATTTTTTATAAACTCTTTCAGTTCCAATAAAACGCACTAACTTAACTTCATCAAACCATTTTAATTCTTCGCAACAATCTTGAATTTTTTTATTTAATTTCTGTGAGTAAATTTTAGGAATTGGATTGTAAATTGTGTTTTTATATTTCTCTAAAATAGCTTTTGCAAAATCATTTAATGGAATAATATGATCATTAGTTTTGGTTTTTATTAAGGATAAATTAATATGATCGTCGTAAATATTTGCATTATCAAGATTGTAAATATCTGAATGACGTAAACCCGTAAAACAACCAAAACAGAAAAAATCTCTTGCTCTTTCCATAGATTTATTTTCAAATTTATGATTGTACAATTCCATTAATTCATCCATAGACAGATAAATAACTTCTATTTCATCTTCAGTACGTTTAATTCGTTTATATTCAATAGAATTATGATATTGTCGATCAAAACTCCATTGCATAAAGGTTTTTATGATTGAAATTAATTTTCCGTAGTAATTATTAACCGTTTTACGTTCTTCAAAACAATAAAGCATAAAGACTTCTTCAAATTTCTTATTGATAGTATCAAAACGTAATGGATATTTTGTAAAAGTTTTAAAATCTTTTAGAAAATTTTGTACTGTAGTATATTTTTTAATTGTTCCAGTAGCTTTGGTTAATTTTGAAACATCAATAAATTCTTGAAATGCTTCAAAAAAGTCAATCGAAATTTTAGTATTATCTTCATCGAACCTTTCATTAAATATTTGTTCTGAAAAATCTATTTCATTGTATTCAAAAAACTTGAAAATAAATTCTACTTTTTCAATTACAGATTGGATTTCTTTATTTGAGACTTTATAAAATTCATAAAATGAACTCTTTTTATGGTTCTTAATGGAATAATTATCTTTATTCCAGTCAGTGTTAATAGTTTTCGCATTAATATTCTTACGAATTCTAGCTTTTCCGTGCGTAACAACTAATCTAATAGGAATCAGACCATCTTTGTTTATTTTATCTTTCCTTAGCTCAAAATGATAATTCATTATAACAACTTTTAATTAGGGGGTAAGAAAGGGGGTGTTTTTGAAATTAAAATAGGTTAAAATTAATTAAAACAAATTCATGTAAAACACTAACTATCTGTTATATAATGTGTAAAAATACATTAAAAGCTGGTATAAACAAACAGAACTCCAAGTGGGACCACAAAAGCACCTTTTTAAAGGTGCTTTTTTTATTTAATTATGCTGAATTTTAATCATTTAGCAATTTTACTACATTTTAAAATCACCATTTTTCACCATTGTTTTGATACCCGTTTGATACCCATTTTATTTTTTTATTAGTTTCTTTTACTCCAAGTTCTACCTTCGTTTTTTGAATAATATAATCCTTTACTTGTATTGGCAAGTAATTCTTTACCATTGTCAATTAACTCAATAAAGTTTCCATAAGAAGACCCTGAGAATCTTGTGCTCCAAGTCCTCCCATCATTTTTAGAATATTCTAATTTGTTAGAGTTTGTTGGATTGATACGAATCATTTCGCCATTGTAATTAATCATTTGTGACATAATTTTTAATATTTATAGTTTTTGTTAATGTGGACAAGTTAATCCCTGTTTTAATTATATTTTTTCGTTTTTACATAATTGTATTATTTATTTCTCTATCAAATAATAAAGAGATAATTCATAATCGTTATTTTCTACTACATCATTTTCTTCAATATTCATTACAATAGAAGCATTATTATGCATTTCTTTTTGAATTACATCATTGATTAATCCTATATCATCCATCGTAATTTCTTTAGAATGATCGCATTTAATTTTGATAACAATTTTATCCTGGAATGATTTATTTCTTAAAAATGATGACATTTCATTTACTATTTTTTCAATACTTCCTATAAAAGTTTCTTTTAAACCATTTTCTAAAATGTGCTTTTCAATTTTATATTCTTTTTCTTTCATTTTTTTTATTTTGTTTCAAAACTATATTGAGGTGTGGACATAGTATGGTCTTAGCTA
Organism: Empedobacter sp. GD03739; assembly: GCF_029843245.1. Taxonomy (NCBI): domain Bacteria; kingdom Pseudomonadati; phylum Bacteroidota; class Flavobacteriia; order Flavobacteriales; family Weeksellaceae; genus Empedobacter; species Empedobacter sp. GD03739. The sequence continues at coordinate 3,047 of NZ_JAOCHX010000006.1, forward strand.
TTGATAAATTTGAAAATAATATTTTTTAAAAATTATGCACACCTAAAAATTTCTTAAAAATGATTGAAGAAAATATAAATAAAGTTGATGAATTAGTAGAATTGATAAAAGAATATTCTTCTAAAAATCCTGAACAACGATTTACACAAATCTTATTTAATTTAAAAATAAACGAATTTAAAGATGACGATTTTACACAGGGTTTAAGAGATAACTACAATGATCTTGATCAAAATGTATTGAAAAGAATTCGAGAACGATTAAGGTTATTAAATAAATAATTTTAATATAAAAGCAAACCGACATTGTTTGTCCGTAAGCTATTTTATGTTTGTATTAAAATTACAAAATATGGCTAAAAGAGAACAAATGTTTCGGTTGATGAATATATCAAACTTCCTAAAATCTAAACCAAGAGGTGTAACATTTAGAGATATTCAACAGTATTTGGAAAAAAAATACGATGAAGAAGATTATGATGGTGAATTAGCTTTCAGTGAAAAAACTTTTAAGCGCGATCGTAAATTGCTTCTAGAACTTTTTAAAATAGAAACAAAGTTCAATCGTTCTACAATGCTTTATCAGATTATTGAAGATAACGAATCAAATCAAACTATTTTTGATAATTTATTATTAGTTAATGCATATAAAAAGGCAGCTGACCAAGCGAACATCTTACTTTTTGAAAAAAGACAAGCTTCTGGATTGGAAAATCTTGATGGACTAATTCATGCGATTAAAAACACAAAAATTATTAGTTGCACTTATACGAAATATTGGGAAGGTGTTCCTAATAAAAAGGTTTTAGAACCTTATGCAGTAAAAGAATTTAGAAATCGTTGGTATTTGATTGCAAAAGATCGTAATGATGATGATTTTACTTTGAAAACATATGGATTGGACAGAATTTCAAATTTAGAAATCCATTCTTCAACTTTTGTAAAGAATAATATTGTGAATGTTGAAGATATGTTTATCAATTCGTTTGGTATTATTTCGACATTAGGACAAGAGCCAACTAAAATCACTTTATCTCTGATTCCATGGCAAGGAATGTATGTAAAATCCTTACCCATTCATCATTCTCAAAAGATTCTTGTAGACAATGAAAATGAGTTGAAACTTGAACTAAATTTAGTTCCAACTTATGATTTTTACCAAGAAATCTTAACGCATAATGAACGTTTATTATCATTAGAACCAAAAGTTGTAAGAGAGAAATTTTTAAAATTTTTGGAGGTAGGATTAAATAATCTTAAGAACCAAAAATAAAATTTTCAATTACGTAAAACCGTAAAATAAATTTTTAGAAATAAAATATTTTTGAATAATTACTAAAACCAAAATTATGAAACAAATAGAGTCGCTTTTTGATACCTATAATAAATTATATGAAGAGCTTGACAATGATAATTATGATGTTGAAGATGAAGTTTATGAGTTAGAAGATGAGGTAAGACTTTTGTTAGATGAATATAGTTTTCAGGATGAACCTATGTTTGAAAATCAAGAAACTGAATTAATTAAGCTTAGAAAACTTAATAGTTTAGTAAAAGAAATGAAACAAGAGTTTGATTTTTATAATGAAGAAGCTGAATTGGATATGATGTTTCCAAATAGACATGATGATGATTTTGATGAAGATGATATGAGTTGGCGTAATGTTTTTGGAGAATAAGTAAAGAATTTTAAAATGAATGAATCAAGAATAGCAAAACAAGAAATAAAATCACTAAAAGAAATTATTTCTAATAATAGTTTAAAAATACCTCCATATCAGCGACCTTACAAATGGGACGAAAAACACGTAACACAATTATTAGATGATATTTATGAACATATTATTATACAAGAAAAAACATATAGAATTGGCAGTGTTATTTTACATGAAGTAAATAAGAATGAATTAAATATTGTTGATGGACAACAGCGTTTAACGACTATTTCTATTCTTTTAAAAGCATTAGACAAGGAAGATTGTTTATTATTAAATCAAAAATATAAACATAAAATATCGAAAGAAAATATTGTTTACAATTATAGAGTTATTAATAATTGGAAACAAAAAATATCAAAAGAAAATATCGAATTTTTCTATAATAAATTGATTGAGAACTGTGAGTTTGTTTTATTTACGGTTTTTAATCAAGATGAAGCATTTCAATTATTCGATTCTCAAAATGCAAGAGGAAAAGAATTAGAACCTTATGATCTCTTAAAAGCATTTCATCTTAGAGAAATGAAGTATAATACTGAAGAAGAAAAATCTAATTGTGTAAAAAAATGGGAAGAATCTATCGAAAACCATACTTTGAAACCAATTTTTGATAATCATCTTTTTAAAATTAGAAAATGGGCTAAAAATGAATCTATTTATAATTTTACTAAAAAAGATATTGATGAATTTAAAGGGATTTCATTATATGAAAAGCAACAATTTCCTTATGAAGAAAGTTTGCGTACACTTGATGGGGTTATAACAAATGCTCAAAATGATTATTATCTTAAGAATCATAAAATGTCCCAAACCTATCCTTTTTCTATAACAATGCCTATTATTAATGGTAAACGATTTTTTGAGTATATAGAACATTATATAGAACTAAAAAATAACTTGATTCCGTTAGAGCAAAAAATGGAGGTGTCTGCATTTAATAAGTTTTATAAAAAGTATTGTTTATATTATCAATCTGACCGCGCTGGAGATCAGAAAGTAAGGAATTTATACGAAAATATTCTTTTACAATTTATAGATAGATTTGGTTTTGTGAGTGATTTTGAAAACTATTACATAGCATTTTATAAAGAAGTGTTTTTTATTAGATGTAACTCTAAATCTATTCGTTTAGAAACAATTTTGAATAGCCCATCAAGAAAAATTATTCAAGAAATAAATAATTCATTAGATCCTAATCAATTGAGAAACTATATTTTCAAACCAATTAAAATTAAGGAAGATTTGGATTTAGTGAATAATATTGAATTTATTAAAGAAGCCATAAACACAAATAATTTTAGAGAAAATGAATCAAAATAAAGCTATTTCGTTAAAAAATATATTATCTCAAAACCAATATGTAATTCCTATTTATCAAAGAAATTATTCATGGGGAAAGGGAGAAATATCGCAGTTGATTACAGATATTAAAGAGTATTTTTCGGGAGATAAAACAGATGAAGATAAAACAGATGGAGATAAAACTTATTATTTAGGTTCCTTAGTTTATTTTAAAAGAGATAATGGAGATTTAGAATTGATTGATGGTCAACAAAGACACACGACTTTAACACTAATAAATCTTGTTTTAATGAGTAATGATTACGGTCAAGTTAAATCAACAAATTTAAAATTCGATTCAAGAAAAAATATTCAAAATTATATAGAAAAATTATACAGTAATTTTTCTGATTTCGATAAAATATCATCACAAGGTGTAAAAAATATACAAGCAGCAATCAATATTATACAAGAAGAATTGAGTCATATTGATATGCAGAAATTTTCAACCAACTTCTATGAGAACGTGAAAGTTTTTTTGGTTGAAGTACCTCAAGATACCGATTTGAATCATTATTTTGAAATTATGAATAATCGTGGAGAGCAGTTAGAAAAACACGAAATTGTAAAATCTTTGTTAATGGGGAAAATTGATGATAATGATAATGAAACAAAACAAGTAAAACAGGAAAAGTTTGCCAAAATTTGGGACGCTTGTTCTGATATGACTGATTACGTTTGGTCTAATTTTAATTCAGATGAAAGGGAAATAATTTTTAAAGAACAGGAAAACATAATTTTTGATGAGATTAATTTTAAAACCAATTATTCAATAGATCAAGAAAAGACATTGAGTGAAATTCTTAACGATGAAAAATCTATTGACTTAAGCAGTTTATCTCAAGAAAAAAAAGAAATAAAAGCAAAATATCGTTCTATAATTGACTTTCCAAATTTTTTAATGCAAGTTCTAAAACTTGTAGATGAAAATACACCATTAGATGATAAAAAATTATTAGAATATTTTCAGCATAAAGACGAAGTCTTTTCATTAAAATTTATTAATTATTTATTGAAATACCGTATTGTTTTTGATAAATATGTCATTAAGCAAGATTTGACAGTATCAGAAGAAGATAGACAAAATTGGGGGATTAGGAAATATAATGAAACATTAGATTATAATGTTAAAACATTTTCTGAAAATGATGATGAATTAATAAAACTTCTAACAATGTTATATTATTCGAATCCATCAAATTCAAATAATAATTGGTTACATGATATTTTAAAATTTAATGATTTTTCATTGAATGGATATATTGAAAAATTATTGAGCATTGCTAAAGATAAATATGATGGAAAAAAAATAACCTACCCAGAAATTACTATTTATAATTTCTATTACATTGATTTTTTACTTTGGAAATTGTATAAAGAAGATGAATTAAATAAAGAAGATAAATTATATTCATTAAAGGAAAAAATCAATCGTAAAAAATTATGGTTTAAGGATTTTAAATTTAGCCAACTCAATTCTAAAGAGCATTTATTACCACAGTCTAAAATAAATGAGAATACGGAGGAAGCTAATTACTTAAATAACTTGGGTAATTTATGTTTGATTTCAGTTTCACAAAATTCATCAGCTAATGACCAACACCCAGAATATAAGAAGAGGCATTTTGCTAATGATAATTCATCCTTAAAACGTTTAGTGATGTTTGAAAGTTATGATAACGAAAATTGGGGAAGTACTCAAATAAAAGCTCATGAAAAAGAAATTTTACAACTATTAGAGAAATATAATAATTAATTTCTACATATAGACTCATCTTTAGATGAGTCTTTTTTTATTTTATAACTTTTTAATGGACATGTATTGTCTTTATCTAAAAATACATTTGTTACAAATAAGTAAATAATGGAAACTCTTAACAAAAAACAAATCTTAGAAAATATTGGTCTTTTATATGAAAAAGCTGAAAATTGTAAATTAGAAAACTCATTTTTTGAAAGTGCAAAAGATGAAATAAATTTACTACAACGTTATTTTAAATTATCTGAAAGTCAAATATTATTCATAGCTGTTATTATTGCTTTAAATTATAAAGGGAGAACTGTTGATTTGAATGATTTAATTCAATATTTTGATTGTAATCCAATGAGAATTCTTGAATTTTCAGACGATTTAGATTTTTTGCAAAAGCAGAAATTTATTAAAAAACAGAAGTCTAGACACCGAATAAAACTTCAAGGAATTTATGATGAGTTTACAATCAATGAAGAAATTACTAATGCCATTCTTAATAATAAACCTTTTCCTAAAATTCTGGATGAGAAAAAAAATGATGTCATAGATTGTTTGGAAGAAATATACAATTTGGGAAATCGTAGAGATGAAGACGAAATTTCTACTTCTGAGTTATTTAGATATACAAGACAAATAATTAATCTTCATGTCAATTTTCCATTAATTAAAAAAGTGAAACAATTTAATTTTACTATCGATGAAAATTATCTTTTCCTGTATTTGATTTGGAAAACAATTACGGGTAAAGAATCGACAGATATTGGTAGAGCATTAGAAGGAATCTATGAAAATGCTGGTAAGCGAATTGATGTAATGCAAAATTTAATAAATGCTAATCATGTATTATTAGAAAACAATTTAATTGAAATTGTGGAAGCGAAGTTTTTTAACGATACTGAAATGAAATTATCGAGTAAATCGTATCAACTTCTATTTGATTGTGGAATTAAATTAATGCACAATAAAGTAAAAAAAGATAATGTTATTGAACCATTAGAAATTGTTGCACGTGAATTGATTTTTGATCAAGATGAGATGAAGCAACTTAGTTTTTTAGAAAATTTATTAGAAGAAAGCAAGTTTAAAGAAACACAAAATAGGTTAAAGGAAAAAGGTTTACCAAAAGGAATTTCAATATTATTACATGGATTTCCTGGTACAGGTAAAACAGAAGTAGTTAAACAATTAGCAAAATCAACAAATCGCTCAATCATGAAAGTTGATATCAGTCAATCAAAATCAATGTGGTTTGGAGAAAGTGAAAAAGTCATTAAACGTGTTTTTACATCATATAAATCGTTTTTAAATGAATGTAATCACACACCTATTTTGTTATTTAACGAAGCTGATGCGATATTTTCTACAAGAAAAGAAATTAATAGCTCTAATGTTGCGCAAACGGAAAATACAATTCAGAATATTCTTTTGGAAGAACTGGAGAATTTTGACGGAATTTTGATGGCCACTACAAATTTGGCAACGAATTTAGATACCGCATTTGAGAGAAGGTTTTTGTATAAAATATTTTTTGATCAACCAAAAGAATCAATTAAAGCTAAAATTTGGAAATCAAAATTTCCTTATTTAACGAAAGATTCCTGCAAAAAATTAGCTGCAACATTTAATTTCTCTGGAGGGCAAATTGAGAATATTTACCGTAAAAGTGAGATTAACGAAGTGCTTTATGATAAGAAATGTAATATTAACGAAATACAACAATTTTGTAATGACGAATTAATAAATTCTGAAAGTCCTAAAATTGGTTTTGGGAAAAGTAGTTAAAAGCTTTGTTAACTACATATTCAACTCATATCTAACAGAACGTCCTGCACCTTCAGTAATCAATACTTTTTTTTCAACTAAATCTTGTAAATCACGTGTAGCCGTAGCTTTTGATGTTTTTGTTATCGAAATATATTTCTTTGCTGACATTCCGCCTTCAAATCCTTCTGCTCCTTGATCCAACATTTTGATAACGACTTTTAGCTGACGTTCGTTTAAAAGAGGTTTTGTTTGATCTAAAAACTTCGTTTTATTTAAAATAAAATTGGTTATTTTCTTTGCTTGGATTTGTGCATCAAGAATAGTTGTAGAAAAATACAAAATCCAATCTGTAATTTCTAATGTTTGCTGAGCATCTTTCAATGCTTCGTAATAATTCTTTTTATCCTTTTCAATCGTACTTGATAAACTCATGATTAACGGACGATTAAAACTTTCTGCTAAACATTTTTCTGCAATAGCACGTCCAATTCGTCCATTTCCATCTTCAAACGGATGGATTGATTCAAAATATAAATGTGCAATAGATGCTTTAATTAATGCATTTTTAATATCGATTGGTTCAACTTTGATTTCATTATACCAATTGACAAATTTTTGCATTTCTGTTGAAACTAATTCTGAAGGAGGAGCTTGATAATGTATTTTTTCACGTCCATATGCTCCCGAAACAATAACCATTGGCTCTTCACCGATTCTATAATTTCCTGCATTAATAGAAGTAGAATTTTCGAATAAGATTTTATGCCATTCTTTTACTAAATCTTCTGTTAGTTCAGTTTTAAAGTTATTACGAACATCGACCATTAATTCACCTATTCCACGTGCATTTTTATCTTTTATATGGCTAATAGAAGAATGAATCCCAATTTTATTTTTAATGGATGACATTACATCTTGACGGCTATAAAATTCGCCTTCAATCTCAGAAGTTTTAATTGCTTCATCAATCATAAATTGAATAATCGTTTCTTGCTTGATATCTTCGGGCAGGGTATCAATCATTCCTTTTAATTCGCCTGTTTTTAAAGCAAATTTTATAACTATTTGGTCAATTACAGATGAGTCATATTCAAAATTTGCCCAATTTTTATATTGCCAATTGTATTTCATGAGCCGATTATTTAATCTAATTGGCTCAAATATAATAAAAATATGAGCCGATTAATAAATTTATTTAGCTCATTAAGTTCATTAACATCAATTAAACATTTTAAATTCACTATTTTACTTCATCTTTCTTAGCCCAATTCTAAATAAGAAAATCATCATTCTTATAAAATAGATTTGACTTTTAAAACATATAATTATGAGCCAAATACAAATTTCATTGGTTTATAATAGGAAGAATAAAATCAATAAAAATGAAGAATTATTAATTCAGATTTGCTGTTATCAGAATGGAAAGAGAACATATTTTTCAACAGGTCAATTATATTTAATAAAGTTATAATGATAATAAACCATAAATTATTTCATTTCATTTTTAATCAAATTAAGGATTGTAAATATTATATAAAAATTTACACTATTATTATATTGTAATTGAATTTGTTGTAAAAAATATCAAAATTCTTTTATTTTTAACTTGTTTTTTATGTTTTAGATTTTATATATTTGCACCCATGAGAAAAGAAATTGATCTTTTACTTTGGGTCCTATAACTCAGCTGGTTAGAGTAGCTGACTCATAATCAGCAAGTCCTTGGTTCGAGCCCAAGTGGGACCACAAAAGCACCTTTTTAAAGGTGCTTTTTTTATGTCTATAATTTTTAATTTTATTTGTAATTTATTGTAAATAAAGTTTTTATGTTTTTTTTAGTAAGCTTGAAAGACTTTCTTCAATAAGGTAATCCCAATTTATTTTTTTATTTCATTTAACGATGAGCCGATTATTTTGATTAATTGGCTCAAAAAAGTATGAATTATGAGCCGATTAGTAGTTTTTGAGGTTTCAGATATATGTATTTTACGATGTGAATGAGACTAAGACTAAGACAAAGACTAAGGCTAAGGCTAAGACTAAGGATGCGGTTCTGAAACGAGTTCAGAATGACAAAATTTGTTGTTAAAAGTGACAACGAATTTGAATTAGAAAAAGGATTTTGAAAAACTATATTCATTCATTTTTTATTCATGAGTTATTAATTGTTTCAAATGAATATCTATAATTAAAATAGATTAAGCTATGAATAAAAAAGTTATAGAAAGATACTGCATTTAGAATGCTCAGGGAACGGTTTTCTTGGTGGCTGAGGTTTTCGAAGTCACATTTTACGATCTTTTCTTCTCGAGAGTTTGCTCTTTTCCCTTCGAGAGCCTAGGAACAGATTTTTCTTGGTGGCTGAGGTTCTTGAAGTCATACTTGCTCTAATTATTAGAACTAAACAATTTATTAAATCTAGTGTTCAATGTTTCAATATACGCTTGTTTAGTATCCTTATTTAAGAAACTAATCTCCACAAAATCGATCCATTTTAGTTTAATTTTGATGAATCTTTTGTAAATAGATTCTACTGATTTATTAGGTATTTTTAATGTTTTCGCTAACTGATTGAAATCTTCTATTTTTAATCTATTTTTTTTACCATTAATTGTTAATGCAGATTCTTCCTTATCATTGGGAATTAATAACAGCGTATTCAATAAATCGTAAGCTGGAGATAATTCGTATTCATTGAAATCATTTTCGATTAATGAATAGTTTTTAAGATGCATATCAGCATTTGCAGTCAAATAATTAAATAAAACAATTTCAAATAATTTTTGAGCTTCAAATCCACTATTTTTAGTTAGTTGATAGATTAATTTTCCGATTTTTTCTATTGAACCTCGATATTTATGTTCCGTTAAATTTTCAGTCAATTGACAAAAGTCTTCAACAGCAATTTTATCTTCATTTTTTCGATCAAATCGCTTTGTTAAATAAGCCAATTCACCTGAATTAAGCCGAATAAGTGTGTGTGTTGCTGTTTTTATTTTTACCAATTCCGCTAAATGCATGGTTAAGTCTTCATTTTCGGGTAAGTCGATATATTCTTTTGAAGCAGGTTTTAAAATATAATTTCCTTCAAGATCAACAATTGTAAATCTTGATTGTTTATTTATATCGCTTATAAGATTTAAAGATAATTTTGGCTGTACACCTGTAACTGCAACACTTTTTACAATCAACTCTTTTGCTAATTCTTCTAATTGTTTACTATCAAATTCAATTAGTGGAGGAGTAGTTGAACCAAATATTTTTTTAGAACATTTAGAATGAAAATCAGTTTCATTTTCTGCTAATTCTTTGTAACAACTAAGGCATTTTATCATAATTCTTCATTATTTGAAATGATAGAAACAGCTCCAATACAATCTTTGCAAAGGGTTAATAATAAACCAAAACGATCTTTAGAATTTAATTTCCAATTTTTTACTGCAATATTCAAAAGCCAACCTTCTGGTATTAATCCATCAAAAAAAGGAAATAAAATTTTACTTTCATACGAATCTTGTTGTTTTGGAAGCATTAAACTAATTGGTTTCGATTCCAAATTATTCAAATATTCTTGATCGTATTTAAAAATATAACCATTTTCATTTTCAGAAATTGTTCCTGCAAATAGATTTTTATAATAGACTAAACCTTTTCTCATTGCTCAATTTTATCAATTACACCAACTTCAGAACCAAATAAAGCTAAAACTTGATTAACTTTATCTAACCTTACAGAAGGTTTTCCTTGTTCTAGTTCACGAATAAATCTTAAACCAACTCCAGCTCTCTCAGCCAATTCAGGTTGTGTAAGTTTTAATCTTTTTCTTTTTTGTTTGATAAATTCTGCAATTGATTGATTCATATTATACCCTTTGAGGTATAAATATAGTCATAATTTTTATTTTATACCCAAAAAGGTATAATATTTATTTAAACGTAAGTATTATACCTTTTAGGGTACGATTATTTCTTTGTGGCTGAGGTTCTCGAAGTCACACTTTTACGATATTTTCCTTTTTAGAACTCAGGGAACGATCTTTTGGTGGCTGAATTTTTTGAAGATAAAATTCTATTCTCGATACAATTTTTCTTCATTATTATTTCGAAAAATCACTCGAACTGACGAATTTTAATTAAGACGTATAACAAATGGATATAAACTAAATTTTAACCATACTGAAAACCTTTTCTTCTTGATAGTTTGATCTTTTCCCTTCGAGAGCCTAGGAACAGGTTTTTCTTGGTGGCTGAGGTTCACGAAGCCACATTTTTACGATCTATTCCCTTCGCATGTTTGATTTTTTCCTTCTAAAACCTCAGTGACCATACTAAAAGCGAATTTGAATATTGGAAAAGAATGACGAAAACGGTATTAAAACACACACGTTAAGAAAATGGTTGAATGGAGCGTTTAAAAGGTTTTAGCCCGTAGGGTTTTTAAAATCTTTAGAGAAATGAGAACATATTTAGTAGAGAGTTTTACAGCCAAGTCTTTTTTCGTTAGTTTTTTTGACTATTCCCCGAAGGGCATATGAATACCTATAATTAAAATAGATAAGCTATGAATAAAAAAATGAAAGTAATAGATTTCTCGATACCTCAAATTAACAACGAGTTGAGGATCTGAACATAATTACGTGAATAAGAGAATAATTAGTAGTTCTTTATTTATTACTTTTTGCTTGATCAAAAAGTAATCAAAAAATCAAGACTGCGCTTACAAGTCGGTCAATAATGGCTATTCGCTAAATGCTTTAAATCATTCACATAAAAATGTGAACAGTAAATCATTTTTAACGCTCTTTACGCCGAATTGACGCTCGACTTTTCAGCAATAACAGTTTATAAATTCTTTGTTGAAAGTGGATTTGAATATTGAAAAAGGATGAAAACCCGGCATTAAAACTCACACGTTAAGAAAATGGTTGAATAAAACGTAAAAAAGGTTTTAGCCCGTAGGGTTTTTAAAATCTTTAGTGAAATGAGAACATTTTTAGTAGAGAGGTTTACGGCCAAGTCTTTTTTCGTTAGTTTTTTTGACGAAAAAAAGTGACATAAAAGAAAAGGAATACCTGAGCCATACCATGGCTCCTCCTCTTAATCTCAAATTCTTTATTTCAAATATTTTTTTAAATGACAACGATTCGTCAAGTTGAATTTATTTCAGCTTCTCAGTATCGGGTCAGTCTGAGTGACGTTTGTAAAACGTTGTATCGAAGAATTAGACGATGATAACGAATTATTAAAAAGTATTTGAGATTTTTGAATTACGAATTAAATAGTTACTTATTTATTACAACTACTAAAAAGTCCAATAAACATATTGTCTATCGGACTTTTTATTGGAAGTTAGTTAGGGGAACAACTCAATTTATTTGAATTGTTTTAGTGTCCGTGATCTCCGGAATTACTTAATTTAGCATTCACAAAGAAGGATCCTTTTACAACAATTTGCGCGTTTGGATCAACTTCATTTACGGTTGTAATAGCTGTGTAACCCATATCTGAAGAACCTTTTACAACTTCGATTTTTTCAAAGTTTATCGATTTTTCATTTTTATGTTCTTTGTTCTTTTCGTTCGGATCTTTACTTTCTTCGTCTGTATGCTCTTCTACTTTTTTGTTTGTTTTGACAAAGATGTAAAATTTACCATCTGCTTCTACAATTGCTTCATTCGGAACAGCAGGTGTAGAGGAATTACTTAAGCTTACGGCTCCTGTAATATTCATTCCATTTATCAATCCAGATTTATTTCCTCGTACTTTGCTATGTACTGCAATGGTTTTACTTTCATTTTCGAAAGAAGAACCAATGCTGTAAACGACTGCTTCGTAACTGTTTCCTGGATTATTTGTTAATTCAAATTGAATAACTTGACCAACTTTCATTTTAGGTAAATCTTTCTCGAAAACTTGTAAATCTAAGTGAATAGAACTGTTATCAATGATTTCAGCGACAGGAGACGAGACATCTACATAACTCCCTATTTGCGCAATAATTTTACTTACTGTTCCACTAATTGGTGCTGTAATTACCATTCCATTTTTCAAATTTGCATTGCTTACTTTAGAAGGATTAATTCCCATCATTTGCAGTTGACGAGACAAAGATGCTTTTTGAGAACGTAATGTTTTCAATTCAGCAGAAGAGTTCTGAAGATTCTTTTTTGCACCAGCATCGTTATCAAACAATTCTTTTTGTCGTCTAAATTCTTGCTCTGCATAGGTAATTCGACTCAAAACAGTTAAGTATTGTTCTTGTGTTAGAATAAATTCTGGGTTTGAAATTGTCGCAATTACTTGTCCTTTTTTGACATACGAACCTTCCTGAATAGGTAATGTTTGTATTACTCCACCAAACATGGATGATACACTGGCCATATTACTGTTTGGAACATTCAAAAGTCCGTTTGCTTTAATCATAGCCGTTAGCTCTTTTACTTCAATAGTTCCCAGTTTTATACCAACAGCCTTCATCTGTTCTTCTGTTAGCGTAACAATTGTTTGTGGCGTTTCTTCGTGTTCGGCTTCTTTTTCTTCTGTAGGTTGTGCCGTTTTTGTTTCTTTGGTACAACTATTTAGAAATAATATGGCTAACACGCTATAGATAATGATCTTTATTTTTTTCATTTTATTGATTGATGATAGAATTAATATTGACAATAGTTTGATTGACTTGTTGTATCGATTCAAGATATTTTAATTGAATATCCGTTGCGGTTTGCAATGCAAAAAGATATTCGACATAGGAAATTTCACCAGTTTTGTAACCCAATTGAGCTGCTTTTACAATTTTCTCTGCATTTGGAATGGCTTGGTTTACATAATATTCATATTGTTCCCAATCTTGCTGATATTGATTTACAGAATTATCCAATTGAATCTTTAATTGTTGTTTTTGAAAATTGGCTGTTTCTTGAATGGCTTGTTTATCATATTCCAATGCTTTGATTTTTGCTTTTGTAGCACCAAACGTTAATGGAATTGCTACACCAAGGTTTACTGAAGTAAAACGATCAAGGCCATTGTAATATCTTTCCACGCCATTTTTTTCGTGCATTCCAATCATCGATAAACTGTTTACACCAACTGAGAATTCTGGTAAACCTTCGGCTTTTACGACTTCTTTGTTTCGTTCCGTAATTTCTATCTGTTGGTAAAAAGCTTTAATCGTCGGATTATGTTCAATTGTAGAACCGTCTAAAATCCCAGTCAATTTTAATGGAATATAATTCGTCTCTTTGGTAATTGTAAAACTCTCTTCGGTATTCAATAATACGTTTAGATTTTTGTACGCATTTGCTAAATACACTTTGTTTTGTTTCAGCAACAAATTGATTTCTCCTTGCTGTGTTTCTGCCGTATTAATTTCGATTTTCTTAATATCACCTGCACTAAATCGAACCGAAGCAATTCGAATAAATTCTACATAAAGTTTATTTAATTGTTCGAGTTGATTATGGTTATATTCTAAATATTCGATCTGATAGAAATAGGTTCTCACTTGTTTCAACAATTCGTTTGTTGTTACTTCTTTTTGTATCTTCTTGCTATTTACTTCTGATTCTAAAACTGCCTTTCGATGTTTAAAAATCGTTGGAAATGGAATACTTTGAGAAATGGATAAACCATAATCAAATTTTGGACTCGCATATTGCCCAAGTTGTGCTTCCACATTTAATTTTGGTAATTCATTTGCGGTTCCTTTTAAAGCTTCACTTGATGAAATACTTCGTTCATTTGCTTTGATTAATGGATTATTTTCAATTGCAATTTGTTGTGCTTCTTGAATATTAATTGAACGAGTTTGCGCTTGAATAGATTGTCCCATCAAAAACATTCCGATGACAAGGAATGGAAGTGAATTTTTTGAATTCAATTTTATTTTCGGAAGTTTTGAATTAAATATTAAATATAACATTGGTAATACAAATAAGGTTAAAAAAGTAGCTGTGATTAATCCTCCAATGACAACTGTTGCTAAAGGTTTTTGAACCTCGGCACCTGCGCCTGTGGAAATTGCCATCGGTAAAAATCCTAACGATGCAACTGTTGCTGTCATTAATACTGGTCGTAATCGGATATTGGTTCCTTCCATTATTCGTTTTAAAATATTTTTCTCTCCTTCTTTTTCTAATTGGTTGAATGTTCCAATTAAAACAATTCCATTTAAAACAGCTACTCCGAACAAAGCAATAAAACCAATTCCGGCACTAATACTAAATGGCATATCGCGAATAATTAATGCAAAAATACCTCCGATTGCACTCATTGGAATTGCTGTGAAAATTAATGCTGCTTGTTTGAATGAATGAAATGTGAAATACAATAACATAAAAATTAATAATAAGGAGATTGGTACAGCAATCATCAAACGTTGACTAGCTGCTTGTAGATTTTCGAACTGCCCTCCATAGGTGAAATAATAGCCTGAAGGCAATTTGATTTCTTTGTCTAATTTTGTCTGAATATCTTTTACAACCGATTGTACATCGCGATCTTTTACGTTGAAACCAATTACAATTCTTCGTTTTCCTTCTTCGCGACTAATTTGTGAAGCACCCAATTTATAACTTACATTGGCAACTTGAGATAACGGGATTTGATTGCCAGAATTTGTCGGAATCATTAAATTGTTAATGTCATCTATGCTTTTTCGATGCACACTATCCAAACGAACAACTAAATCAAAGCGTCTTTCGTTCTCAAAAACTTGACCTGCTGTTTTTCCTGCAAAAGCTGTACTTAACATATCATTCACCTCTTGAATATTCAATCCGTAATTTGCCATTCGGATTCGGTCATATTCAACATTAATCTGAGGCAAACCACTTACGCGTTCCACTTGTGGCGCTGTAACACCTTCAACAGATTGAATTGCTTTTGAGGTTTTATCTGCATAATAAGAGAGAGAATCTAAATTTTCGCCAAAAATTTTGACAGCTACATCTTGTCGAATTCCTGTCATCAATTCATTAAAACGCATTTGGATTGGTTGATTTTTTTCAAAGAAAACACCAGGAATAACCTCTAGTTTTTCCATCATTTCATCACCTAATTCTTCATAAGAAATGTTACGTTTCCATTCGTCCTTTGGTTTTAGAACCACAATCATATCTGTTGCTTCAGGAGGCATAGGATCTGTAGGAACCTCAGCAGAACCTGTTTTACCAACGACCATTTTTACTTCATCAAATTCTTTTAAAATTCGAGAAGCTTGCATGGATGTTTCTAAACTTTGGGTTAAGGAACTTCCTTGTGGTAAAATACAGTGAAAAGCAAAATCACCTTCTTGTAATTGTGGAATAAATTCGCCACCCATATTTCTGAATTGAATAATTGATACTGCAAAAATTGCAACAGTAATACCAACTAACCAATATTTGATTCGGATTGCTTTTTCTAATAATGGTTCATAAACTTTATGGATTTTCACCATCATTTTATCTGAAAAAGAAGCTTTGAGAGTAGGCTTTTTTGATAAAAATAAAGCACTCATCATTGGGATGTACGTTAACGAAAGAATCAATGCGCCTAGAATTGCAAAGCCAACTGTTTTAGCCATTGGTGTAAACATTTTTCCTTCTACACCAACCAAAGTAAGAATAGGAATGTAGACAATAAGTATGATGATTTCCCCGAATGCGGCTGAATTTCTAATTTTTGAAGCTGAAAGAAAAACCTCTTCATCCATTTCTTTTTGGGTTAATCGATGCGTTGATTTTCTAAGCCCTAGATGATGTAAAGTCGCTTCTACAATAATAACTGCTCCATCGACTATCAATCCAAAATCAATAGCTCCTAAACTCATTAAATTCGCACTCACACCAAAAACATTCATCATTCCTAATGCAAATAATAAGGATAGAGGAATGGCAGATGCAACGATTAAACCAGCTCTTAGATTACCAAGAAAAATAACCAATACAAAAATGACAATTAATGCACCTTCGATCAGATTTTTTTCTACTGTTTTAATTGCACGATTTACTAAATTCGTTCGATCAAGGAAAGGCTCGATGACGATATCATCTGGTAACGATTTTTGAATTGTAGGTATTTTATCTTTAATTAGGTTAACCACTTCGTTAGAATTGGCTCCTTTTAACATCATTACAACACCTCCAACAGCATCTACTTCACCATTGTAGGTCATTGCTCCGTATCGTATGGCATGTCCTAGTCTTACATCAGCTACATCTTTTATAAAAATAGGAACAGTTCCCGTCGCATTTTTTATAGGAATTAATTTTACATCATCTAAAGAAGTTACCATTCCAATTCCTCGAATAAAGTAAGCATTTGGCTTCTTATCGATGTAAGCTCCTCCAGTATTTTGATTATTTTTTTCTAAGGCATCAAAAATATCTGATACACTAATTCCCATTGCGCGCAATCTATTCGGATCTAAAGCAACTTCGTATTCCTTCAATTCTCCACCGAAACTATTGATCTCAGCAACACCAGGCGTTCCGTTTAATTGTCTACGAACAATCCAATCTTGCATTTCGCGCAATTGTTTTGAATTGTATTTTTTCTCACTTCCCTTTTTAGGATGTAAAATATATTGATAGACTTCTCCAAGACCAGTACTCACAGGTGATAATTCGGGAATGCCAACACCTTGCGGAATGTCTTCTTGTGCTTCTTTTAATTTTTCGTTGACTAATTGACGCGCAATATAAATATCTACATCTTCTTTAAACACTACCGTAATCACAGATAAACCAAAACGAGAAATACTTCTTGTTTCTTCGATATCAGGAATATTCGCAATACTTTGCTCAATTGGAAAAGTGACCAATTGTTCTACTTCTTGACCAGCTAGAGTAGGGCTGACCGTAATAATTTGGACTTGATTGTTGGTAATATCGGGTACCGCATCTATTGGCAATTTTGTTGCGCTCCATACGCCCCAGATAATCCACAATACAGTCATAATTCCAATAACAATTTTGTTTTGGATACTAAATTTTATGATTTTATCTAACACAGATAATTTGATTAATTGTATTAACATTACCCACTTATTATCAAAATAAATGAGCACAGAAAAGTGTTGACTTCAATTTTATATCAATTGAAATCAATGTGTAGACGAAAAAAGAAATCGTCTCGTTAAGCAATATTTATTTTAGGAGGTTGCCAGATATCGGCATACAATTGGTTTTGAATTGTATTCTTTTTGAATTGTATTTTCTTGGAAGTATTTGGTTCAAAAACTTTAGGAGTTTTTAGTAATCGTGTAAATTTCATTGATGAAATTGTAATTTGACAACAATTACAAACGCACAAAGGACTACATTGATCTTTATGATCTGAATTATCTTTCTCACTATGCACCATAGAAACTTGCGTTCTATTAGTATTTGTGTCTTGACATGGCACAAATGATAGAACATTAACATATAATGCAATTATGAGAATTATAAATTTCATTGTTACAAATGTATAAACATTTTTTTGACTATAATAATTTTACGATGTTAAGATATATTGAAAATTAAGATTGAGAATTTCTAAGTCCTAAAGAATTATTTGAAATGTAGTTTCGTGTTGATACAAATATAAACTTAAAAGATTGTCGATTCTCGAAATCTCTTTATTCATTAAAAATAAACGAATCAATTTTTATAATATAATTAATAACTATTTAATTTACATTCTATATAAAATAAATTGATTGATTGATAAAACAATTTGATTTTTAATTGATAAGACAAATTGCTATATTTATGATATTTACAAAACAAAATAATAAACATAAAATAATCATTAATGGAAAATCAAGGAGGAGACATCTCAAAATGCCCATTTCACAATGGTAAAGTAGCGACAACACCTGTTGCTGGTGAAGGGACTCAAAATAAAGATTGGTGGCCTAATCAATTAAATGTTAGTATTCTTCGTCAACATTCGAACAAATCAAATCCAATGGGTGAAGATTTTAATTATGCAGAAGAATTTAAAAAATTAGATTTAGAAGCTGTAAAAGCAGATTTAAAAGCTTTGATGACGGATTCGCAAGATTGGTGGCCAGCAGATTTCGGTCATTACGGACCATTTTTTATTCGTATGGCTTGGCACAGTGCTGGAACTTATCGTGTACAAGATGGACGTGGAGGAGCAGGTGAAGGGCAACAACGTTTTGCGCCTCTTAATTCATGGCCAGATAACGTATCGTTGGATAAGGCTCGTCGCTTAATTTGGCCTATCAAACAAAAATATGGAAATAAAATTTCTTGGGCAGATTTAATCGTATTAACAGGAAATGTAGCATTAGAGTCGATGGGATTCAAAACGTTAGGTTTTGCTGGAGGTCGTGCTGATGTTTGGGAGCCAAATATGGATGTGTATTGGGGATCTGAAAAAATATGGTTAGAACCAAGTGGAGGAGAAAATAGTCGTTATTCTGGAGATCGTGA
This sequence comes from Empedobacter sp. GD03739, assembly GCF_029843245.1. Classification (NCBI taxonomy): domain Bacteria; kingdom Pseudomonadati; phylum Bacteroidota; class Flavobacteriia; order Flavobacteriales; family Weeksellaceae; genus Empedobacter; species Empedobacter sp. GD03739. Next base: position 22,046 of record NZ_JAOCHX010000006.1, read on the forward strand.
TTTAGAGAATCCGTTGGCTGCTGTACAAATGGGATTGATTTATGTGAATCCTGAAGGACCAGATGGAAATCCTGATCCATTAGCTTCGGCTAGAGATATTCGTGATACGTTTGCGCGTATGGCGATGAATGACGAAGAAACTTTAGCATTGATAGCGGGTGGACATACATTTGGTAAAACGCATGGTGCTGCTTCGGCTGATCATGTTGGAGCTGATCCAGAATCGGCAGATTTAGAAATGCAAGGTTTGGGTTGGAAAAACTTGTACGGGACAGGAAATGCAGGTGATACCATTACATCTGGTCTTGAAGTAACGTGGACAAGTAAACCAACAGAATGGTCGAATTTATTCTTAAGTTATTTATTTGGTTTCGAATGGGAATTAACAAAATCTCCAGCTGGTGCTCATCAATGGGTAGCAAAAGATGTAGGCGAAATTATTCCACATGCACATGATTCTTCAAAAAAAATAAGACCAACGATGTTGACTTCTGATATTGCGTTACGTACAGATCCAGCATATGAAAAAATTGGACGTCGTTTCTTAGAACATCCACAAGAATTTGAAGATGCTTTCCGTAAAGCATGGTTCAAGTTGACGCACCGTGATATGGGACCAGTTTCTCGTTATTTGGGTGCAGATGTGCCAAAAGAAGTGTTTATTTGGCAAGATCCGATTCCGGCTGTTACGCATGAATTAATTGATGAGGCTGATATTGCTGATTTGAAAGCGAAAATTTTAACTTCAGGATTATCTGTTTCAGAATTAGTTTCTACAGCATGGGCATCTGCTTCGTCTTTCCGTGGATCTGACAAAAGAGGAGGTGCAAATGGGGCACGTATTCGTTTGCAACCAATGAAAAATTGGGAAGCGAACAATCCAATTCAATTGAATAAGGTTTTGACAACTTTAGAAAATATTCAACAAGAATTTAATTCAGTTAATTCTTCAAAACAAGTTTCGATTGCAGATCTAATTGTTTTAGGAGGAAATGCAGCGATTGAAAAAGCAGCAAAAGACGCAGGAAAAACAATTACTGTTCCGTTTACAGCTGGTCGCGGAGATGCAACTCAAGAACAAACCGAAGTAGAATCTGTAGCATATTTAGAACCACTTGCAGATGGTGTGAGAAATTACCGAAAAAATACAAGAAAATCTGTTTCGACAGAAGAATTGGTGATTGATAAAGCACAATTGTTGACCTTGACTGCACCAGAATTAACTGTTTTAGTTGGTGGAATGCGTGCAATGAATGCAAATTATGACGGTTCTAAACATGGTGTTTTTACAGATCGTCCAGGTGAATTGACAAATGATTTCTTTGTGAATTTATTGGATATGGGTACTGTTTGGAAAGCGACTGATGAAACGAAAGAAATCTACATGGGATCTGATCGTAAAACAGGAGCACCTAAATGGACAGGAACTCGTGCAGACTTAGTATTCGGATCAAATTCTGAATTGCGTGCCGTAGCAGAAGTTTATGCACAAGCAGATGCACAAGATAAATTTATCAACGATTTCGTTGCTGCTTGGAATAAAGTAATGAACGCAGATCGTTTTGATTTGAAATAAATATATGATTAAATAAAAAAAATGAGCGTCCATTGTGACGCTCATTTTTTTTATTTTTGCTTTACGCTTTGCTTAGAACGGATATCCAATGGCAATATTCAAAATTAAATTATCTTTTCGCCATGCTTTATCTCCGAAATCAATCTTATCAAATGTCCATCGATCATTTTTTTCATAATATGGGACACGAAGCGGTGTTGCTAAATCTAATCTTAATACTAAAATATTAAAATCTAGACGTAGTCCTAAACCAGCTCCAACTGCAATTTCATTCATAAACTCTTTTGAAAACTTAGCACCTGGACGTGTTTCATCTTCGTTAATTAACCAAATGTTTCCAGCATCAACAAACAAGGCGAGATTAAGAAAGCTGAATAATTTTTGTCTAAATTCTGCATTTACTTCTAATTTAATATCACCCGATTGATCATAAAAGAAATTTGCATTTTGGTTACGTGGATCATAACTTCCTGGTCCTAATGTTCGCGCTCTAAATGCGCGAATACTGTTGCTTCCTCCGACAAAGAATTGTTTCGAGTAGGGAACAAATTCTGAATTTCCGTACGGATAAGCGATGCCACCAATAAATCGTGTGGCAATTGATGATTTATCTGAAAATTTATGATAAAAACGGAAGTCGTGTTCCATTTTTGCGTATTGACTAAATGGAATTTTGAAAATCTTTTTTTCCTTGTCTTTTTTTACATTTGCACCTGTAATCAAACCAGTTAAATTTCCCGCTAAATCGACAGATCCACGGTAGTAAAATGTGCTTTTTCGTGGTAACATCGTGGTTGTATACGTGTATGAATATTGTGGTCCAAAGATTAATTGTTTGTCCACTACACGTTTTAAACTTGGGTTGATGATATTTCCAATTGAATCGTAAATCTTGCTATTGTATTCGTCTGTTACTTTTTCTGGAAAGACTAAAGTCGCACTAAAAATCTTTAAATTATATTCTTTTTGCGCATTCTCTTTCCAAACGTAACCAAATGACGTATTGAAATTATGTAAGGTATATAATTTTGATCTGTTTTGATATTCGTATCCAATTTCAATATTTGTTCTTGGTACAAATGCACTCGATGAATGAAATTTGAAAGGTGCTACAATTCTTGGAATCGAAAGTTGCGTATTAAAACCAGCTCTAAAAATGTTGTTGGCATCTTTTTGCCCTCCTAATTGCATATCAAAAGCACCATATAAAGCCATTTTAAGCTGTTCTGCTCCTTTAAATATATTTCGATGAGTCCAGTTCAAGTTTAATTCACCACCGCCGTAATTCGCCGAATTTGTTCGTCCTAAAACTTCTAATCTCAATGATTGGAATTCGCGTGGTGTTAAGGTATAATACACATCAAATTTATTATTAATAGAATCAGAGATCACGAAATCATTTTTCACAAATTTGAATACACCCAAATTAATTAATCGATTTAGGGTTAAATTATGATCTGCTCGGTTGTAAATATCTCCCGTTTTAAAATATAACGCACGGTCAAAAACTTTTGGTTTGAAACTGTTTTTAGAATCGACCATGTAAAATCCATTTTGCTCATATTTCGCTAAGGAGTCGTTGTTCATGGGCATATTGTAGATTCCTTTTCGAGCATCACGAATGTTATAATCAGGAAAAACAATTACTTTATCTATACTATACTGTTGTTTGGCTTGCTCTGGTGTCTTATCTTTTAATTTTACAAAAAGTTCAACATCTTGTTTATTTGTAACTGTACTATCCGCTTGTACAATAATGTTATCGGGATGAAAATAATAGAATCCATTTTCTTTTAGTCGCGCATCTATTCGTTCTCGTTCGGCTTTTATAACATCTAAATCAAAAGGCTGTTTATCTTTTAGTAAAGTGTTAGCTTGTGTTTTTTTAATTTCTTTGTTGACCGCTAAAGTGGTGTCTTTTGGGAAATTAATTTGGTTGATGTAATAACGTTTATGTGGTTTTAAAACATAATGTACTTCTGCTTTTTTGTTTTTACTTATTGTATCATCTTGTGCTTTGGCATTGAAAAATCCTTTGTTTTCTGAATAATTGACCAGAATTTTTTTATTGAATTCGATGTCTACATCTCCCAATAAAACAGGTTTTTCACCCACTTTATATTTTAACCAATATTTCAGTCCTTTTTGCTTTTTAGGTTCGCTGGTGATGTTGTAAATGTACAAACGCGGACGAAGTCCAAAAAAACTTGAATTAGGTTTTGGAATGATATTTTTTTCGAGATTATCTTTTAGTTCAGCTTTGTCGGCTTTGCTTAACGAGTCGCCTTCTATTGTTAATTTAGAGCCCGTGTAAAGCATTTCACCTTCTTTCAGAAAACGTGTATTGCTACAAGAAGAAATACCTAAAATAGAAATTGAACAAGTTATAAATTTGATATAGGTTAAAACTGATTTTTTCATGGTTTCACTTCTTGATTTTGTGTATTTCTATTTGCTCTGTTCGTTCTATTTTTTCTTCTTTTCTCGAAAATTTCTTTGAATTTATCGTAATCTAATGTGATGATAAATCCAACACCTGTTTCTACAATTTGTCCTTGTAATGCAACTTGGTATTCATCTTTTCGATAAGCTCTCAACATGTATCGACCATCACGAGATAAGCTATAATCAATTGTGATATCACCCGCAATATTAGTCATGTTTTCATTTTCTCGTGCATCACCATCTAATCCAAAATTACTTCCAACCGAAACTTTCAATCGGTCGTTTAACAAACGTTTGCTCACGGCAACATTCAGGTCTGTTCGTGTATTTTTAGATCCCGAAGAATAATCGTCTTGGGTATCTAATCCCAAATCGATATCAATTCCTTGGATTAAATCATCCGCCAAATTATTCAATTGTTGCGACAAAATATTACTTACACTTTGTAGCGCCATTGTTTCTGCAGAAACACTTGTTTTACTTTCGAATGGATTTTCGCCAATAAAACGATTCAATAATAACAAGGCAAATACTTGCTTGTTCATTTCGGCTTCATCATTTTTCAACTGATCCAATTTCGATTGTGTATTTTCTATCACCGCAGTTGCAATGGAAGGATTGTCTTTATCCATTGAAATATTGAATTTAATATCAGGTTTTAATAATTCACCTTTCAAAATTAACTCGGTATTGAACGGAATTCGTTGTTTGTACATGTTCATTTCAGAAGAAGAATAGCCCGAAATTTGTTGTTCGATTAAATCAATGGGAGCAACTTTTGTTTTGTATATCGCCGTAATGTCTAAATTGGCTGTAGTTGGCTCACCAGTCCATGTAATGGTACTTCCTTTTTGAATATCAAAACGACGTTTTAACAAGCTTACCGAAAGTTCGTACGCACCTTTTTCTACTTGATAAACGCCAACCAACGTCATTTTTCCTGAAGGATCCATTCCGCCTGTTAATTCTGCTTCACCTTGTATTTCAACAAAATCTCCGTTTGCTTTGTCGATGATAATAGATGTTTTAGCTTCTTTACTAATTTCAATATTGACACTTACATCTAACCCTTTTATTTTAGATTCGGCTATTAATTCATCTGTTTTAATCGTTTCTTGAAGCGCCACTTGATCTTGATCGATAAATTCGACAATTCCTTCGCGCTCTTGTAACGAAGGTGAGGATTGAGGTAAAACAAATGTAAAATTTGTGTCATCAGTTACGGTTAAACTTCCGTTTACTTTCGGTAAATCTAAGTCACCTTTTATCGTCAAGTTTGCATTAACAGCTAACTTTCCATACATAATCGCATCGTTCGATTTTTCTGAATTTACGACATTGAAATCTCGTCCATTTGCTGTTAAATTGAAGGCGAAGTCACGGTAAGTTTCCGTTAAAATTTCTCCTCTTATCGTTAATGAATTACCATCATTATCATTAATTTTGAATCGATTGAACTCAATTCCTTTGTTCGTGAAATCAATCGCGTCATCAATTTTTCTGAAATTACTTCCTGTTTCAGCAATCGTTAAACCTACTTGATTAAATTTCACCTGACCTAAAATGCTCGGTTTATCCATTGTTCCAACGATTTTTAGATTTCCAGAAATATAACCTTCTGTATCTTTGATTCGATTCATTGTAAATCCTTGCACTGATTTCATTTCTAATCGATTGATATCTAAAGCTAAATCAAACGCACTTTCTTTGGTATTATAATCTCCAAAAATCTTCATGTTGTTGCTGTTTCCATCTAAGGTAATATCAGCGTTAATCATGGTTGGAGAAGTGTTTTGTACTTTTGCTATAATATTTCCAATAGGATTTCCGAAAGCTTTTAAATCTGAAACGGTCAAATCAGCATTGAAGGTCATTTCTTTGTTTAAATCTCTAATTTGAGCTGTTCCATTGATTATTCCTTCGGCAGGTAAATCATCTTTTTTAATGATTTCTGCAATGGTTTCAATTTTGAAATCTTTGATGGTAATATTCAGCGGACTTGTTCCTTTTTCCGATTCAGATTGTAATAAAATTTGACTTCCATTGTTCATCAAACTGAAATTATTCGCCACAATTCCATCTTTTCTCAACTGAATTAAATTTCCTTCACCAACTTGCCATTGATCGTAGTTTAAGACCAATCCATTCGGATTAAGACTAATTTCCGCGATATCGTTTAGCGTTTTTAGATTTCCAGCCACCAAAAATTGCGTCGCATCTTTCACATCCTTTGTCGAAACGTTATAATTGATGACATTATTTGTAATATCACCATTCAAATCAATTTTTTGTAATTGAAAACTTTCGCTTTTTAACGCATCCACATTCAACGAATACAACAAGGCTTCATTTTGGTTGGATAGTTTTAAAATTCCGTTGTTAATTGTATTTGTTCCGTACGTTAAATTCGGAATTTTTCCATCTACATTAATCTGTTTTGAATCTGCATTATAAGTTGCATCAAATGTTATGGTTTCGAAGTTTTTCAAATCTGGAACAAATCTTCGAATCAACTCATCATCTTTAATTTTTGCATTCAAAGTAAAGAATTGATGAGGTTCTATTTTTTCGTCTTTATTTGGTTTCTGAAATTCATAATATTGGTTAATTGTTGAAGTTAATGAACCGAAAATTTGCGTCAATTTAAACTTTCCCTTCATATCCAAATCGGCCAATTGTGAAGTCAAACTAATTTGATTCGAATCAGCAGTTGAAGTCGCAATCAAGCTCACTTCTTGCATTGGAAAAACATCTTTTGTATTGGATAATGCAAAGTTTTTCAGGTATAAAGAACCATTTAAATAATCTGGGTTTAAATCAGCAAAATTGGCATCAATTTCTCCTGCAACAATCATTGGTTCATTGTAAAAACCAAGCTTTTGAACATCTAATTTGACAATATTTCCGTTCAATTTTACATCTGATAAATCCTTTTTGTACACACCAGAAGCAGTTAAATTAAGATTCGCATTTGGATCTTTTGAGAAAACATGCGCATCAAACGCACCACGATTCACTTTTGCGTCGAGCGCAATATTTTGATAAGTATATTTATTGTAATAAGCGGATGAAACGGTTCCCGAAAGTTTTGTAACCATTTTTTCTGGATTGAAACTTGTTCCAACAGCATTAATTTTTCCTGTTATTTTACCTAAATCCTTGTTGCTAACAAGTGTTCCAATATCCAAATTTTGTAGATCTGCTTTGACATTATATTTCTCAGCATCCTTTCTCAGCATGTTCACAATTGCATCAATTTTAGCATTTCCCAACGTAGAATTTATTGCCAATTGTGTATTGATAATTTCGGTTGTTCCTTTCGCTTTTCCTTTGACAGAAAGCTTTGAAGGAATTCTAATGTTATTTGGAATAGTATTTTTCGGAACTAAATTATAAATCGTTTTTGATGATGTCGAAAAGTTTTTGATGTTTAAATCATAAAATAAATTCTTCGGATTCATCGCATTTTTCACTCTTCCAGAAGCCGAAAGTTGCAAATCATCTAAACCAGAAACTTGTAAATTATTAATCAATAAATCGTTTACTTTTCCTTTTACATTGGTGTTAACACTTAGAATGGCGTTTGGATATTTATCGAAAGGCATTGTATTTCTAAGCGTTGGTGCAAGATTTAGAATATCTGCAAAACCAATTTTTGAGTTTTTGATATTCGCATTGACTAGAACATTTTCTGGATGAGAAGTTAACTCATTAATTGTATTGTAGTGCAAAATAACTTCGTCACGAAGAATAGTTCTTGGTGTTTGTAAATAAAGGTTTTTCAGATACGCTTGTGTATCTGCGTACAAGAAATTTGTTGTCAATTTCTGAATATTCAATCCTCTTGATTCCTTTATTTCTGCACTTTTTACTTGTCCAGCAAATGTGCTATTTTTCATTTCGAAATCGCGCAAATCAAGATTTAATTTAGAAAAATCCAAATGATTAAAATCCATTCCTTGTGCTGTTCGACGTTCTGCAGTATTGTTGTATTTTACTTTTACATTTTCAAATTTCGTTTCGTTCAAAACCAAATTCATTGGGGTTGAAGAAGTAGATGAAGTGGAAGTAGAATTGTTCGAAGAAAGGAATAAATTCGCTTCGATATCAGCGTCTTTCAACAAAATATTTTCGATGTCGAAAATTGAATTTTCAAGATCAAGTTTATTGATTTTCGTTTCGAATTCGTTTAAGTTAATTTTGGCAAAAGTCTTAGAGTTTTCATCACCATAATTGACTTTTATATCATTCAAATTAATTTTGTTTAATGCAATTTGAAGAGGGTTTTGCTTAGATTTTGGATCAATTTTATCAACATTATTTTCTTTGATTTTATTAACCATTTTTTGATCAAAATCAACCAACAAACCATTCACTAAAATATCATCAACCGCATAAGAATTTTGTTGTAAATCAAGTTTTTTAACACGCGTTTTGAAATCTTTGAATTTGACTTTAGCAAACATTCCAGAAATATCATCACCATAATCTACTTCAAAATTGGTTAAATTAATTCCGTTCAATTCAATTTTCATTGGCTTTTGATCATTCAAAGAATCTACTTTTTCTTCTACTTTTTTCGCAACTTCTTTTACAATATCTTGTTTCAATTTTAGTTTTAAACCATCCAAATTGAAATCGCCAATTCCATACGAATTTTGCTCTAAATCGAATTTTTTGACACGCGTATCAAATGAATTTAGATAAACTTTGATGTTATTTGCCGCTTGCTGATCATTGAAGGAAACATTAATATCATTCAGTTTTATTTTATCTAACGAAATGATAAATGGCTTTGAAGGACTTTCGTCTTTTTCGTCTGTTGCAAAAGCATTGATAATATAATTGAAATTGAATTTTCCATCTGGTTTACGAATAACATTCGCGTGAACACCATTTAAATCAATAGATTTTATATCGGCTTTACTTTTGGTCAATTGCCAAATATCTAAACCAACGTCAAATTTTTTGACCGATAAAAGTGTGTCGACATCTTGTCCTTGTAAAAAAAGATTTTCCATGACCAAACTGTTTGGAAAATCGATATAAATACGATCTAATTGAACTTTTGTATGTATTTTATTTTCGAGGTAATTAACTAATTTATTTTTTACAAAATTTTGTACAGCAGGAAACTGTAAACTAAAAATTGCAATGGTCAGCAATAAAATTATTGATAAAAGCGTAAGAGAGAAATATTTGAGTATTTTTTTTGTATTGAATTCCAATTGGTTAGATTTTATTCGTTTTAGTTGGATTCAAGATACAAATTTCCTACAAGGATAATACCAGAAATGTACTTTTTCATACATCGTTTTACCATTTTTGGAAACAATCACAACTCCATTAAAAGGAAATGAATGTTTTGAACGGATAATTTTTTCGAAGTCATGTTTTAATTTCGCGTTTTTTTGCGCAAAAATTGGTTGACAAATAAGGCAAATTAATCCTAAAGTCAAGATTTTTAGAAGAGTTTTCATTTTTGTGTTTTGGCTAATGTAAAAGTAAAATATTATCTGTTTTGAAATTGATAATATTTTAAAATTCTCTTAAAACTTTTTAATTTTCATTGGTAAAACCAATATTCTTTTATTAAATTTGAGTCAAACAATTGAAGCTATGAGAAGAATTTTTTTTGAAAAAGATAGCCACAAAGACTACTTATTTGTTATAATTGATCACGAAAGAGAATTGGATCAAATTTATAAAGTGGATAATTTTACTGACGAAACTGGACGTGAATATGTGTACACATTGATTGGAGAACGCAAAAAACTGAATGCAGATTTGTTGAAACCACATGTTGTTGCGCTAGAGAATGGAAGTTACACGAATTACAATGGAGAGGGAATTGTAACAGATTGTCACGCGTGTTTAGAAAGTATTGTGGATAATAGAGGATTGAATAGAGAACAAGAAATATTTGTTTATGTTCGAAATAAATAGAAATTAGAAGAGGCTTTGAAATTTTACTCAAAGCCTTTTTTTATGAGATTTCAACTTGATTGAAAATTAATTTTTGAACGACTTCATCCAAATGTTCTTTGTGTTTTGCGACATAATCATTGGCAACGTCCAATAATGTTTTAATGTTGCTGTTGGAAACATTTCCTAAATCCAATGCAGATTCTGGAATTTCAGGATTAAATCGATAATAATTTTGTTGATATTTTGGCTTCAATAAAGCGAACATGCTTCTCATTTCCTGATCGACCATATCAACGCCAGTCGAAATAAAAATGTCTACCAAAGGATCTACCCATTTCGATTTTGAAATTCCTGTTAAATGTTCGTGTTTATATGATTTTGCACGTGAACCATTTCCGAGAGAAATGATAATAAATTCTTGTAAAGGTGCTGTTCCATTATATTTTAATTCATCTTTGAAATATTTATTAAAATTTATTTTTTGCGTTTCGATAAAGCCAACAAAAGTTGGATTGTTTGCAAAAACACCACCATCAATGCAACTAAATTCTTGATCAGCGAATGATTTTATTTTTGCAGGTTCAAAATAAGTTGGCGCAGCTGATGAAGCACGGCAAATATCTTTTACATAGAAATTTCGGAAAGGAGAGATTCCATCAATCGAATTGAAAATTTTTGGTTTTTGATGCTCAGTATCATAAGAAACTATCGCGCAAGGACGAATCAAATCTTTTAACTCTGTATCTCCAAAAACGATTTTTAATTGCTCTTCCAATACAAGTGTTGGTAAATTATCTTTTAGCACACTCAACGGATTATTGAGAATTGTCCAAAATGTTTTTGAGAAGATATTTTTCCCTTCACCTAAATAAATATTCAGTGCATCTGTGATCGAGTGTTTTGCTCTTTTTGGATTTTCGGTAGAAGGAGATAATAACAAAGAAGCGATTAAAGCGCCAGTACTTGTACCTGCAATAAAATCGACATAATCGCCTATTTTGGCATTTTCGTCATGAATTTTCTTTAATTTATCTTCGATGTATTTTAAAATGACACAAGATATAATTCCTCTAATTCCGCCTCCATCCAAAGAAAGTAAGACAATTTTTTTCTCTTTAAATTCCATTTTTGATGTTCTATTGTTTAAAGTTAAACTTTTCCTTTTAAATATTCTTTATTTTTACACTTGATAATTTGTTTCAAAATGACCAAAAAACTTTTCCCAACATACGATATCTGTAATCTGAATACCGAAAAAAATAGCAATGAGTTGTTTTCCATCGATCATTTTAGAGGTTATGTTGATAGTAATCCTCATTTGCAGGAAGTTCACAGTCATAATTATTACCATTTGGTCTATTTTACAGAAGGTAGTGGTGAACATTTGATCGATTTTGAAAAGTTTGAGGCGAAATCTGGAACAATGTATTTTATGAAACCTGGACAAGTACACCAATGGTATTTTAAGGAAAAATATGATGGGTTTGTAGTGAATTTTTTCGATAATTTTTTTGATTGGATTGGAATTAATTCTTCCATTTTACAGAAATTTAGATTTTTACAATCTATTTTGGTGAAAGATCATGTGGTTGAAATTTCGCCAGATTTACAAGAAAAAATTGCAAGTTATTTTGAAGAAATGATAAATGAAAATCAAGAAAATAATCAATTCTCGAATTTAAAAATTGGTTTCCATTTGATGAATTTATTTATTGATATTGAACGAAGTTTGGAAGGCGTAAATATCAAAACAAGCGATTATCAATCGGTGTTGTTGGATAATTTTCAGACGCTTATCGAGCAAAATTTTAAGAACAAAAAACTACCAAAAGAATATGCCGAATTGTTGTACATCACGCCCAATCATTTGAATGCGCTTTGTAAAGATATTTTGGGTAATTCGGCAGGAGAGTTGATCAGAAGTCGTGTGGTATTAGAAGCAAAACGTTTGCTAGTTAATAAAGAAATTTCGGTGACTGAAATAGCTTATTTACTTAATTTTCAGGATGCATCTTATTTTGTGAAATTCTTTAAGAAATATACTGAATTTACGCCAGAACAATTTCGAAAACAATATTACGCTTAGATTAATTATTATTATATCGAATAGGAATATTAAAATAGATTTTTAAAGGATTTTCGTTAATTAATTAAAGCAGGTTTTATTTTGGATAATCTTTCTTCAACATCATGACTCAATTTCATGTTAAAACATTCTACGTAATTATCTGTTTTTTCTTCACATCCTGGATAAATTGCGAACTGAGTCACATTTTTTATTGTGTGTATTTTTTGTGAAAAAGTAAAAGTACAAATACAAATACAAAATACTAGTAGCTTTAGTAAGTTTCTCATAATAGGTGGTTTATGTTTTTGTTTGGTAAATATTTATAAATTAATGATTTATATCAATCTGTAAATATTACCATAAATACCATAAATAGTGCCAAGCTCTAACCTGATTGTAACGGTAAATTTGCATAGATATTAAGTAGAAGGTATATGAGTGATATAAAACAAGATTCAACGCAACTTGGTTTTGAAAAAGAGAATGAGCAATTCAGAACAGAAGTCGCAACAATGGATAAAAAAGGAACTCGAAAATGGGTGTATGCGAAGAAACCTTCTGGGAGATACACTAATTATCGAACAATTGTTTCCTCAGTTCTATTGCTTTTATTAGTTGGGTTACCCTTTATAAAATTACCAAATGGAAATCCTATTTTCAAATTTGATGTGTTCAATACGAATTTCATTCTTTTTGGTTATCCATTTTTTACAACAGATTTTTTCTTACTTGCTTTCGGGATGATTGTAAGTGTGGTTTTTATTATATTATTTACGACTGTTTATGGACGATTGTTTTGTGGATGGTTATGTCCGCAAACAATTTTTATGGAAAGTGTTTTTCGTAAAATTGAGTATTGGATAGAAGGTGATAGAAGCAAACAAATTCGTTTGGATAAACAAGATTGGAACGAAGAAAAAATTTTGAAAAGAGGAGGAAAGTGGACGATATTTTACATTATTTCGTTTTTCTTTTCGAATATATTTTTGGCATATATCATCGGAATGGATGAATTGATCAAAGTAATTACCGAAGGTCCATCAGAGCATGGAGGTTTATTATTGGGAACATTTATTTTTAGTATTTTTTTCTATTTTGTTTTCGCTTGGTTTCGTGAGCAGGTTTGTACGTTGGTATGTCCTTACGGAAGATTTCAAGGAGTTTTGATTGATAAAAAAACAATTCAAGTTTCGTATGATTTCAAAAGAGGTGAAAATACAAACGGACGCTCTAAATTTAGAAAAGGAGAAGATCGAATTGCTGTAGGAAAAGGTGATTGTATAGATTGTGGTCAATGTGTAGCGGTTTGTCCTACTGGAATTGATATTAGAAATGGTTCGCAATTAGAATGTGTAAACTGTACTGCATGTATGGATGCTTGTGATGATATTATGACGAAGATTAATCTTCCGACAGGATTGATTCGTTATGCTTCTGAAGAAAATATCGAACAAGGAAAATCATTTAAGATTACTGCAAGATTAATTGCTTTTACATTTGTATTGGTTGCAATGATAGGAGCAATGACGGTGTTTATGTTAAATAGAAGTGATGTCGAAGTGAAGTTTCTACAAGTTCCAGGAAAAGATTATGTCGTAGAAGGTGATTATATTATTAATACAATGCAATACAGTTTGATGAATAAAACCAACGAACCATATAAATTAGTTGTTCGTGTAAATGGTTTTAAAGGTGGAAAAACTGTTTTGTTAGTAGAACCAAATCAATATATACAAATAGATGAAGGAAAATTAAAGCAAGGTTTAATAGATATTAAAATTCCTAAAAGAGAACTGAAATCTTACAAAGTTCCAGTTATTTTAGAATTAAAAGATTTGAAGGGAAAAACCATCGATCATTATACGATTAGTTTTATGGCTCCTTTTTAGTTGAATTAAAAACGTCTTACATTTTGTAAGACGTTTTTTTTTTGAGTTTATTTTTTTGTCAACACTTCGTTTTCAAATGTCACACCTTTCCATCCGTTTTGCATAAATTGACGAATATTATTGTGATCAGTTCCTTCTGGCGAATCTAATACAGCTTGATAATGTTCTGCAAATAATTTTAAGGTATCATCTTCAGAGAAATTATTCAATTTTGCAAAAGCAAAAACCTTCGCACTTCCTTGATTTTGATCCACAGCATTTTCCTGATTTCCATTTACAAAAGCAGAAGCTGTATAAAGATAATTTTCTTCAATATGCGCAATAACATCAGCAAAATTAGCTTCGTTTTGGTTTAATTTTTCTAAAATCATTGTATCTTTTTGTCAAAAATAAGAACTTATTTTGAATACAATAAGTCATTAAGTATGTTAATTTTTTTATGCACTTAAATACTTAACGAATGTTTAACAACTTTCTGTTTATTAATTGATTAGATTTATAAGTATTAACCAAGTAAAAGTAAATTTTATGTTTGAAAGAAGGCAATTTAATTATGAAACGTCAAGTGTTGCGTTACGTAAACTTGCTGAAAAAGGATATCAAGAAGATTTTAATTTATTAGAAAGTGATTTGATTGATCATCCGCACGATTTTAGAATTATTTACATCTATCGTTATGAAGGGAATTCGAGCCCCGAAGATGAATCGAGTGTTTATGGAATCGAGAAAATTTCGACTGGAGAAAAAGGTGTTTTAGTTGCAGGTAATTTAGGATTTGTACAAACTAATTTAGCATCGATTTTAATTCAGTTAGAAATAGAAGGAAGAGGAGTTATTCTCAAAAACTAAATTTTAACTTATGAATCGACTACTAAATATTACCATTAAAAAATAAAAAAGCGTTACCAAGATTATTGATAACGCTTTTTTTATGTTTTCGAATAAATTTTAAATCTGTAAAAGAAGTTAATCGTTTTCTATTTTTAGTAATTGTCTATATTCAGAAAAACGATGCTCGCGAATAGGTCGTATAAAAGGTTCTGTTTTGAAAAATAAAACTAAACATGGAGAAATATTTTTATATTTTTCTACAAATTCAAACGAAATTAATTCACCATTCTTTATTCGTTGTTTTATTTTGTTGTGATAAGGATACATTTTCCTTTTTATAAAATAATATTATTTTGCTTTTCTACATAAAACCTTGAACGGAATAGAAAATGCACTATTATATTTTGATTTCAAACGACGAATATCTTTCGTAGCTGAAGCTCTTGTAAAATAATCTCCAACTAAAACGCGATAATCTGGTGAAAAATAAGCTGTTTGTGATGATAAGTCTGGATAGGAACGCGCAAATTCATTTCTTACCTTCTCTGCATCTTTTCTATCTTTCGAATAATAAATCTGAATTTTGAAACCATTCACTTGTGGTGTGCCTGCGCAAGGATCATTAGATTGTATAACTGGTTTTTTCTCTGTCGGTTTCTTTACAGTAGTGGTATAACTACAAACAGCGTCTTCTTTTGCTTTTAATACATTATTTATTCTACTATCAATTTCCATATTCAATGTACCATTGTTGATAATTTGAACGGTATCAATTTTATCTTGAGCAAAAACGCAAGAAGAAAAAGTAATAAGGAATAAAAAGATAAATTTTTTCATAAGATGAAATTAATTTGTGCAAATATACTTTTTACAATTAAGTTATTAAATTTTATAGACTTTTATTTTCTTACAACGAATATTGTTCCAATTTTTTTCAACTAACAAATATTTTATTGTCGTTTCGTAAAATTGATTGGCAGATTGTAATAAAAACAACAATGATTATTTTTTTAAATTATGTTAAATAGTAATTTTTCTTGTTCTAAATCTTTTCTATCAAATCAAATAGATAATATTTATACAGTGATATTTTTTAACAATTAATTTAGAAACGTTTTAAATTAAGCTCAATGACAAAGTTCAGTATGTAAACTTTATGATTTTATTAAGTATTGAAGCTATTTTTGCTGTTAGTTAAGTGTTCAAATAAAAACGAGTTAAAAGAAACAACGAACTGAGATTATTTAAGTAAATGAAGGCAAGATTTCTAAAAAGAATACGTTTATGGAGCTGCGCGATAATACTATCGACGTTCTCCCTAGCAAATGCCCAAGATGCAGGAAAAGGTTACGAATTATTCGAAGCCAACTGTACTGCATGTCACCAGATTGATGGTAAATTAATTGGGCCGGAATTACGTAATGTTGAGAAACGCGTACAAGAAGAAGCTGGACTTGGAAAAGAGTGGTTACACGCTTGGATTAAGGACAACAAAGCTTTGCGTGAATCAGGAGATGCGTATGCAAACAAAATTTATGCTGATTACAATAACACTGAAATGTTAGCTTTCCCTAACTTATCAGAAGGTGATATTGA
Organism: Empedobacter sp. GD03739; assembly: GCF_029843245.1. NCBI lineage: Bacteria > Pseudomonadati > Bacteroidota > Flavobacteriia > Flavobacteriales > Weeksellaceae > Empedobacter > Empedobacter sp. GD03739. The sequence goes on from NZ_JAOCHX010000006.1 coordinate 38,379, forward strand.
TAATATTCTAGCGTATACTGCCGATCCTGATGGTGGTAAAAAGGCTTTTGATGATGCAAAAGCTGCAAAAAAGAAAGAAGCTGCTGCTGCTAAAGCTGCTGCTGCCGGAAACGGAGGTGGAGCTAATTCAGGAGTAATTGCAGTAGGTTTTGTTGTTTTAGCGGTATTATTATTGTGGATCTTGGTTCGCGTTAATGCATTAGTTAAAGCGACAGCTACAGAGGAATTAAATGCAGAAACTGAAAGAGTAGCTTTTTCTTTTGCTGAATTCTTTCAGAAATACCAAAAAGTTGGTGGTGTGTTAATCGCAGTATTAGCATTCTTTGCATTGTACAACGTGTATTGGGGATTAATGGGAATTGGTGTTGATAAAGGTTATGAACCGGAACAACCAATTTATTTCTCTCACAAAGTTCACGCAGGTGTACAAGGTATCGACTGTCAGTACTGTCACAGTTCTGCTAAATACGGTAAAGTGTCTGGAATTCCTTCACCAAACGTATGTATGAACTGTCACAAAACAATCAAAGAATACAAAGGAGATTACTTCGAAGAAGAATTAATCACTTCTGGTAAATTCGCTGATGAGGAAGCAGTTAAGAATTTCTATACAGGAGAAATCCAAAAAATGTATAAAGCTATTGGATGGAATCCAGAAACGAACAAATACGATGGTCCACAAAAACCAATCGAATGGGTACGTATCCACAATATGCCAGATTTCGTATTCTTTAGCCACGCACAACACGTTGTAGCTGGAGAGAAAGCGATTAAGAAAGCGATTAAAGATGGAACTATTCCAAATGCTAAAGAATTGAACATTGGATCAGGAGACCAAGTTTGTTTTGCATGTCACGGACGTGTTGATGAAATGAACGAAGTGAAAATGGCGAATGATTTCACAATGGGATGGTGTATCGAGTGTCACAGAACTACTGAGGTAGATATGGACAACGAGTATAACAAAGAATATTACGCAGAACTACACGAAAAACTGAAAAAACAGTACGGTGACGCAACTAAGATTACAGTTGATGCTATCGGAGGTTTAGAGTGTGGTAAATGTCATTATTAATATAAAAAAGAGAGGAGTATAAATGGCTTCGAAGAAAAATTACTGGAAAAGTTTTGAGGAGTTAACTGACAATACATTAAATGAAAAGTTAACTACCAACGAATTTGCAGAAGAAATTCCTGTAGATAATTTCTTAGGGAATGATAACGCCATGGAGAATAGTCAAACTTCACGACGTGACTTTTTGAAGATTTTAGGGTTCAGTACAGCTGCTGTTACTTTAGCAGCCTGTGAAGCTCCAATCGTAAAATCTGTTCCTTATGTAGTGAAACCAGAAAACATTATGCCTGGTGTACCTACTTATTATGCATCTACAATTTTTGATGGATACGATTACGCGAACGTATTAGTACGTACAAGAGAAGGTCGTCCTATTAGAATTGATGCAAACAAAGGCGCAAAATATTATGGTTCTACAAATGCACGTGTTCAGGCATCTGTATTATCATTATACGATTCTGATAAAATAAAATCACCTTTAACAAACGCAGGTGAAAACTTCAAAGCAACATCTTGGAAAGAGCTTGATGCCCGTGTAACAAAAGCATTAGCATCAGTAGGAGGGAAAAAAGTAGTTATTTTAACTTCATCTTTACCTTCACCAACAACTAAAAAGTTGATTGCTGAGTTTGCAACAAAATATCCAACAACTCAACACGTTGTTTATGATGCAATTTCTTCTACGAATGCATTAGACGCAGCGCAAGAAGTTTATGGAAAAAGAGAATTGCCATTCTACGATCTTAAGAATGCTGAATTAGTTGTTTCTTTCAACGCAGATTTCTTAGGTGATTATAATGGTGGTGGAATGGAAGGTGATTATGGTATTGCTCGTAAACCAGGAGCAAAAATGATGCGTCACATCCAAGTAGAATCTGTTTTATCTTTAACAGGAGCAAATGCTGATACACGTTATCCATTAAAACCAACTGATACTGAAAAAGTATTGGCTGAAGTTTATAATAAATTAGCAGGTGGTTCAGCTTCATCTAAAGAAGCATTAGCTATTGCTGCTGAATTAACAGCAAAAGGTTCTAAAGCGGTTGTTATGGCTGATGGTTCGAAAGAAGCATACGCAATTGCATACGCAATTAACCAATTGTTAGGATCAGCTGCAGTTTCTGATAAAGCTGTTTTATTAAAAGAGTCTAACGACGCTGTATTTAATCAATTTGTTGCAGAAGCTAAAGCTGGACAAGTTGGAGTTTTATTAAACTTCCAAACAAATCCAATTTACAATGCTAAAAATGCAAAAGAAATTGAAGCAGCTTTCAAAAACATTGGACTTAAAGTTGGTTTAGTTGAAAAATTAGACGAAACTGCATCAGTAATGGACGTTATTGCTCCAGTTACTCACGGTTTAGAGTCTTGGAATGATTTCAACCCATTAACAGGTGTTTATTCATTACAACAACCAACAATTCCACGTGTATTTGATTCTCGTCAATTCCAAGATTCATTAATCGCATGGATGACAGGAGTAACTAAAGTAACAGAAGTAGAAGATCCAAATGATCCAATTATGGTGATGGCGGTTTCTGCAACTAGACAAAAAGTTTCTCCATATTACTTATATGTAAAACAAAACTGGGAATCAGCTATTTTACCAAAATTAGGTGTAGATTTCAACAAAGCATTATACAATGGTTATAATGAAGCGACTGAAACTTCTACATTTACTGCTAACACTGGTGTTGCTGCAGCTGCTGCTACAAAATTAGCTGCTGGTAAAGCGACAGAATGGGAGATTCAATTCTATTCTAAAGCTGGTTTAGGAGATGGTACACAAGCAAACAATCCTTGGTTACAAGAATTACCAGATCCAATTACACGTAACTCTTGGGATAACTATTTAACAGTTAATCCAAATGATGCGGAAAAATTAGGAATCAAAATTCAAGATAACTACAACGTTACAAACGGAAGAATGCAATTTGACGGTGAGTATGTAAACTTAACTGTTAATGGAGTAGTTTTAGAAAATGTTCCAGTATTCATCCAACCAGGTCAAGCAATCGGAACTGTAGGTTTAGCTTTCGGTTACGGTCGTACAAAAGCTGGTAAAGTTGCAAATAATGTAGGGGTTAACGCTTTCGCATTATACACTGGTAATGTAGGTGCATCTAACGTTAAGATCGAAAAATCTTCTCGTTCAGATAAACACGAATTTGCTAACATGCAACAACAACCAACATTGATGGGACGTTACGAAATCGCAAGAGAAGTTTCTTTAGCAGATTTCATCAACACAGATCGTCAAGAATGGAATCCAGTTGCGAAGATGCCAACATGGAGAGGAGATTCTCCAGTAGGTGAAGTAGATTTATGGGCTAGTTTTGATCGTTCTACAGGGCCTCACTTCAATTTAACAATTGATATGAACTCTTGTACAGGATGTGGAGCGTGTGTAATTGCTTGTCAAGCAGAAAACAACGTGCCAACTGTTGGTAAAGAGCAAATGCGTATGTCGAGAGATATGTATTGGTTAAGAATTGACCGTTACTACTCTGATGTAACTTATAACGATCCTAATGGACGTTTAACTCAGAAAGTAGCGTTAGAATTAGATCCAGATAACGAGCCACAACAATATACACGTTTAATTAAGCCAGAGGCTGAAAATCCAGATGTGATTTTCCAACCATTAATGTGTCAACACTGTAACCACGCTCCTTGTGAGACTGTGTGTCCAGTAGGTGCAACATCTCATGGTCGTCAAGGTCAAAACATGATGGCTTATAACCGTTGTGTTGGTACTCGTTATTGTGCAAATAACTGTCCTTATAAAGTACGTCGTTTCAACTGGTTTAACTGGGCGAACAATGATAAATACGACTTCCACATGAACAATGATTTAGGTCGTATGGTACTTAACCCAGATGTTGTTGTACGTACACGAGGAGTAATTGAGAAATGTTCATTCTGTATCCAACAAACTCAAGCTGCAATCTTAAAAGCTAAGAAAGAGAACAGAGTAGTTAAAGACGAAGAGTTTATGGCTGCTGCTGCTTGTGCTGCTGCTTGTGGAACAGGTGCGATGAAATTTGGTGATATCAATGATGATAAATCTGAAGTAAGAGCAGCATCGAAAGATAAACGTTCTTATGTTTTATTAGAAGAAATTGGTACAAAACCAAACGTTATCTATCAAGTAAAAGTTAGAAACAGAAAAGAACAAGCTTAATTAAATTAGTAAAGAATTAATAAGGTAAACAAATATGTCACATTACGAATCACAGGTAAGAGAACCCCTTATTTTAGGACATAAAACCTACCACGATATCACAGTAGACATTGCTCGTCCAATTGAGACGCCAGCAAGTAAATTGTGGTGGACATGTTTCAGTATAGCAATGGTTGCATTCATCTTTGGTGTTGGAGCAATTGCTTATACAGTAGGAACTGGTATTGGTGTATGGGGATTGAATAGAACGATTAACTGGGGTTGGGATATCACCAACTTCGTATGGTGGGTAGGTATCGGTCACGCTGGTACGTTAATCTCAGCCGTTTTATTATTATTCCGTCAAAAATGGAGAATGTCGGTTAACCGTTCTGCGGAAGCCATGACAATCTTCGCCGTTGTACAGGCAGCGTTATTCCCTGTAATTCACATGGGTCGTCCATGGTTAATGTACTGGGTATTCCCAATTCCTAACCAATTTGGATCTTTATGGCCTAACTTTAACTCACCATTATTATGGGACGTATTCGCGATTTCTACGTATTTCTCTGTATCAACAGTTTTCTGGTTGATGGGATTAATTCCTGACTTCGCTATGGTACGTGACCGTGCAACAAAACCATTCGCTAAGAAAATCTACGGAATCTTATCATTCGGATGGGGTGGTGGAGCAAAACACTGGCAACGTTTCGAAGAGTTATCTTTGGTATTAGCTGGTTTATGTACACCGTTAGTATTCTCGGTACACACGATTGTATCTTTTGACTTCGCAACGTCGGTAATCAAAGGATGGCACTCAACAGTATATCCTCCATATTTCGTTGCTGGAGCTATTTTCTCTGGTTTCGCGATGGTACAAACATTATTAAGTGTAATGCGTAAAGTTTTACACTACGAAGATTATATCACACGTAAACACATCGAGTACATGAACATTGTAATCGTTGTAACAGGTGGTATGGTTGCAGTAGCATACTTAACAGAGTTATGGATCGCTTGGTATTCAGGATCTCGTTACGAAGACTTTACATACTTCTCTCCAGGAGCAGCAACAGGACCTTATTGGTGGGCATTCTGGGCGTTAATTATCTGTAACGTTTTAGTACCAGGATTATTATGGATTCGTCCAATCAGAAGAAACTTCTTCTGGACATTCGTTATCTCTATCGTAGTTAACATCGGTATGTGGTTCGAGCGTTTTGATATTATCGTTATCAACTTATCTCGTGACTATTTACCATCGAGCTGGACAATGTTTATGCCTTCATGGGTAGACGTAGGTATCTTCTTAGGTACTATGGGATTCTTTTCTGTGTTATACTTATTGTACGCACGTACATTCCCAGTTATTTCACAATCTGAATTAAAAACTATTTTGAAATCATCAGGCGAAAGCTATAAAAAACATCATACTGAAGATGAGCATCACGAACACTAAAATCGTTTATGGTCTTTACGGAGACGATGATGATTTATTAAAAGCAGTAAAATCTATTCGTAAACAAGGTATTACGATAGATGAAGTATATACACCTTTCCCTGTACACGGTTTAGATAAAGCCTTAGGATTAAAGAAAACTCGTATTTCTGACCTTGCTTTCTTCTACGGTGCATTTGGTACAACGTTAGCATCTTTGATGACATGGTTTATTATGAACCATGACTGGGCTCAAGATATTGGAGGGAAACCATCTTTTTCTTGGGGTGAGAATATGCCAGCTTTCGTTCCTATTATGTTCGAGTTGACAGTATTCTGTGCAGCGCACTTTATGTCATTAACATACTTAGTGCGTAACAAAATGTACCCAGGTGCTAAAGCTAAAAACCCAGATCCACGTACAACAGATGATAAATTCTTAATCGAAATCAGAACAGCTGATGTTGAGAAAATCAAAAATGTATTTGTAGAAACTGGTGCTGAAGAAGTAACTGTAAAAGGTGATGTAGTCGTAGAACCAAGTGTTAACAATTTAGTACAAGAAGCATAATGAAAAAGATAGCATTACTTATAGGATTAGGAAGTATTATTATCACTTCTTGTTCTGATAAAAAACGTCACGCAAGTATCGTATATATGCCAGATATGTATTATCCTACGGCATATGATCCTTATGAAAAGGCAACTTTTGGTTACCCTCATGACGAAGAAAACTCTGAAGTTCCTGTATTAAGTAAAAATCATAATATGTCTGCATTAGAATCTGTAGAAGGTGCTGTTGCAAGAACAGATGGTGATATTTTACCATGGACTTTCAAAAACAATAACGCTGGTTATGCACAAGCAAAAGCAGTAACTGTTTCTCCTTTGAATGCGGCTAACAAAGCTGCAGACTTAGAAAGAGGTAAGTTATTGTTTGGACAAAATTGTGCAGTTTGTCACGGTGAAGCTGGTGATGGACAAGGTTCAATTGTAAAATCTAAAGCTTATTCAGGTGTTCCTAATTATAGCGAAAGAGATGTTACAGTAGGTTCTGTTTATCATGTAATTATGTACGGAAAAAATGCGATGGGTTCTTACGCATCTCAATTGACTCCTGCAGACCGTTGGAGAGTTGCTGAATATGTAATGAGTTTGAAAGGTGCTACGACAGCTCCCGCTGCTCCTGCTGGAGACGCTACTGCTGAAGCAAAACCTGCAACAGAAACTGAAACAGCAACTAATAAATAATAAAATAAGTTAATTATTATGCAATATACATTTTCCCCAAGATTAAAAAATGCATCACTTATCTTAGCTGTTATAGGTATTGTACTTTACGGGATAGGATTTTTCTTACATCAACAAGATGTTGCTAATTCAACTGAATATATTAACGGTTTGATTGAAGCTCACCCAACTCAATTTTTTGGTGACTACATTTCAGATTCTTATGCATCTATGAACACAGATCATGCTGGACACATGGAGCATTTGACAAATTTATTGAAAAACAGACCTTGGGCTGCTTTCTATGTACCAGCTTATTTATCGTTTGGTATTGCGGCATCTGCTTTGTTTTTCTTATGTATTCAATTCGTAGCTAACGCTGGTTGGTCTATGGTAGTATCTCGTGTTATGGAGGCTATCGCGTCATTTTTACCAGTTGGTTCTGTACTTGTAGCTATCATCGTTTTAGGATCTTATTTTCATATGAATCACTTATTCCACTGGATGGATGCTGATTTAATAAATCCTGATAGCGAGAAGTATGATATCTACATGGCAAACAAAGCTCAACTTTGGTTAAGCCCTAACTTCTGGTTAATACGTTGTGTTATTTACTTAGTAGTATTATCTTTAATGTTACCAGTAATTAAAAACGCAACACGCAAATTAGATGAGACAAACGGAGACTTAAAAGTGTACGCTCAATTGTACAAAAAATCAGTAATTTACTTAGTGATTTTCGCAATTTGTTCTGCAGCATTTGCTTGGGATTTCGTGATGTCTTTAGATCCACACTGGTTCTCTTCATTATTTATGTGGTACGGAATGGTTTCATACTTAGTTTCTGCGGTTTCTATTATGGCAATTATTTCTATCTACTTAAAAAGAAAGAACGCTTTACCATTATTTAATGATAACCACTTACATGATTTAACAAAATACATGTTCGGTTTCTCATTATTATGGTCTTACTTATGGTTCTGTCAATTCATGTTACAATGGTACGCAAACATTCCTGAGGAAGCTCAATACTTCCAACAACGTATGGCGCAATACCCATTATATTTCTGGATGTTGATCATTAACTTAGTAGCCCCATTCTTGATTTTAATTTCATCAAGCATGAAACGTCGTTACCAAATCGTTTTCGCGATGGGATTTGTTATCATTTTTGGACACTACTGGGATTTCTACAACCAAATTATGCCAGCAGCTGTTGGACCATTCCACAACTTTGGTTTAATGGAAATTGGAGCATTAGTTGGAATCGGTGGATTATTTACATTCGTAGTTATGAATGCAGTTTCTAAATTAAACTTAGAAGCAAAAGGTCACCCTTACTTCCACGAATCAAAAATTTATGAATATCCTTTCTAATTAGAAAGATGTTATAAAATCTAAAAAGCTCGATGCATTTGCATCGAGCTTTTTTATTTGATTAATAATTGTAATATTCTTATTCTTGAATTGTTCTACGTTTTATTTCCAAATCAACCAAGAAATGATCGACATCGTCATCTGTTGATAAATTTCCAACCACGTAAACACCTTTATCTCCGTTTTGATTATTGATTATACCATAAACAGAAGATTCGTCATCAGGATCAGACATTCCTTCGTAACGATAAATACACACGATATCAAAGATTTCAGGAGCTTGTTTTAATTGATCTTTTTCGATATTATAGTCAATCGTAAAACCATTTTCTTTTAGTTCGTCTAAGGCTTCGTTTGTTGTTTTGTAGCGGTATTGGATTTTTTCTTTCATAATTTTAATAGTTTAATTATTGATTCTCAAATACTATTCCAATCAGTATATTCATTAAAATATAGTAAAGTATTTTTTGGTAAGGTTATTGTATTATCCCAAAGTGAATATAATGAATATGATTATGAAACTAATAGTATTAAAAAAAATTAACTTGATTGCGTTTTTTGCCCTCGCTGCTTTATTTTTGGTATCGTGTGATGGTTCTCAACTATATATGGATTAGAGCATCAGCATAAACACAAAAAGAAGTATAAGAAATATCCGAAGTACGAAGTAAGATATGATGACCATCGTAGCTTACCACCAGGTCAACACAAAAAAGTACACGGTTATAAATCTGCAAAACGATATGCACCAGGTCAACAAAAGAAAAATAATGGGAATTATTATAAAAAGAAAGGGCATCATAAACATCATAATGATTAAAAAAGAAAAGGATTGAACATTGTTCAATCCTTTTCTTTTTTAATATCTAAAAATTGTTTTACTCTACAACTTCCATTTCTACGTTTAATGTTCCCGAATTAATAGAACCTATAGAAGTAAACGCTGCTTTACTCAAATCCAATAAACGAGATTTTGTATGTGGTCCTCTATCGTTTATTTTTACAACAACAGATTTTCCGTTATTTGTATTGGTTACTTTGACTTTTGTACCGAATGGTAAAGTTTTGTGGGCTGCAGTTAAGTTATTTTTGTTATATAACTCGCCACTAGAAGTTTTTTTACCGTGAAATTTATCAGCATACCATGATACAATTCCACTTACTTTTTTTCCAGCTTTTTCAACAATTTCCGAAATCGCAGTGTTATCTGTTTTATTAAAATCTGAAAATTTATTGATTAAATTAAGTTTCAAATTTTTAGTTATAGTAACTGGTAACGGATTTTCTATTGAAAAGTTTGATTTTCCTTTAGCTTGAGCCATTGGGATAATCATCAGCATTACTAATAATGTTAAAATATTCTTTGTCATTCTTTAGTTCTTTCTGAATCTTTATCTAAAATAAGCATAATAGATTTTGTTTGTACATGCATAGTTTTTTCTAATGATTTTCAGAAAATAAAAGAGACCTAAATGTCTATGTTTAGTAGCTTTAGAAAGAATTGTTAACAATAAGTTAAAAATATAGTCACTTATTAAAATTTTTAAGAACTATTTGTAATTTTTATGTAAATATTTATTAGTCAGTGAGTTGTGATTTTAATCAGTAAATGTTAAATTAAATGACGCGATTAAGATGTTGATTTAAGATATTTTTTAATCCAGTAAAATGCATAATTTGTTGAAGAATTTGACTCGTTTCTTCGATTGATAATTCAGGATTTTTTGTTTGATGCATCAATTCTTTAATCACATTATCTATGTAAATAATTTTGAAGCGAAGTAAAACATCAAATAAATCTTTGTGCACAAATTCTTCTTTTTTCTTAATGTTGATGCCTTGCTTTACTGTCCAGTTTTCGCTTAAACTATGTTTTTCTAACATCATTTCCGAAGCAAGCTGTACAATTTCTGGATTGGTTAATCGAGAAAAATAAGTTCCTGTTCGCAATTCATCATTTCCCAAACCAACTTTCACTTCTTCTAAAATAGATTGATAAAGTGGATTACTCAAACTTAACTCGTTTTCATCAAATTGAGAAATGATTTCTTGGTTAACTGTTGTTTTATATAGCTCGTTGTTCTCGTTCTTCAAATCAACTTCTAAATCACCAAATTGCATAATCAACTTAATGATTTCATTTTCTACAGTTTGCTGAACATTGATGACTTCTTTTGTAGACGGAACAACCGAAATAGCAGGTTTTTTAGTTCGCGCATTATCGGTAATATGAGAAGACGAAGAAGTCGATTTATCGCCAGAATTTTGCAATTGAGCCAATTCTTTGAACAAAACTTCTTCTCGAATTTCCATAATTTTAGAAGTTTCTGCAATGTAAACCTCCTGCTTGATAATATTCGGAATAAGTGAAATCGATTTGACAATTTCTCTAATTAATTCCGCTTTTTTGATAGGATCATTCTTCGCATCTTCCAACAAAACATTTGCCTTAAAACGAATGAAATCGGAGGCATTTTCTTTTATATACGCTTCGATTTCTGTTGTCGAATGTTTTTTCGCAAACGAATCCGGATCTTCGCCCTCTGGTAACAATAGAATTTTGACATTCATTTCTTGTTCCAAAATCATATCAATTCCGCGGAAAGAAGCTTTGATACCAGCATTATCGCCATCGTACATCACAATGATGTTCTCTGTCAAACGTTTTATCAAACGAATTTGCTCATTTGTAAGTGCTGTTCCAGAACTCGCCACCACATTTTGTATTCCAGCTTGATGCAGAGACAAAACATCTGTATAACCTTCAACCAAAAAACATTGATCGGCTTTTGTAATGTGTTGCTTTGCCTGAAATAATCCGTAAAGCGTTTTACTTTTATGATAAATTTTATTTTCGGGAGAGTTTAAATATTTAGCAGCTTTGGCATCATTTCGCAAAATTCGTCCACCAAAACCTAATGTTCTACCAGAAAAACTATAAATAGGAAACATAACACGTTCGCGAAACTTATCATATTTCTTATTATCTTCTTTGAAAGTTGCTAAACCAGCTTCTTCAATTAATTCTTTCGAATAACCATTTTTTAAAGCATATTCAGCAAAAGCATCCCATTGTTTTGGCGAATAACCAAGTTCAAATTTATCGATAGTTTCTTTGGTGAAACCACGTTCACGGAAATAACTGAGACCAATTAAATTTCCTTCTTCCGAATTATGCAATTGATTAGTGAAGAATTTCTTCGCAAAATCAGTCAAGATATATAAACTTTCTCGGTCTTTTTCTTCTTGTTGTTGCTCAAAAGTATATTCACCATCTTCTTCAATCTCGATGTTATAACGTTTTGCCAGCCATCGCAACGCTTCTGGATAAGTAAATTGTTCAACTTCCATCAAAAAAGTCACAACATTTCCACCTCTTCCAGAAGAAAAATCTTTCCAGATTTGTTTGGCAGGCGAAACAACAAAAGAAGGTGTCTTTTCATTACCAAAAGGCGAGAGTCCTTTTAAGCTAGAACCTGCACGTTTTAAGGTAACAAAATCACCAACAACTTCTTCTACACGAGCTGTTTCGAAAATTATATCTATCGTTCTTTGAGAAATCAAATTGAATTATTTTTTGAGAATTATGTAAACAAATTAATTCTCAAAATTAAAACAAATTCTTTACTTGGCTTCATCTTTTCAAAACCTTTGTAGAAATGTATTTTAACATTTTTGAGATTTGGTATGATATTCGTTTATTAGACTGAAACTTGAAATTAAATTTTATGAAATCAACAATTTTAAAAATATCTTTTGCAGCAATTTTAGCAACAGGATTTTTAACATCTTGTTCTACTGTAAATAATGTGATAGGTAATACTGAAAACACAAATAACAACTCTATTTTAGGAAAATGGGAGTTGAGCCAAATCAATTTTATGAAGGCAGGTTCTATTGCAGAAGCTTATCCAATGGGAACTCCTTACCTTAATTTTATCTCGAATAGTATGTTAAATGCTTCGGATGGTTGTAACACTTTGAATGGAGGAGTTACAATTTCTGGAAATGAAATTACATTTGGTAATATGATGTCTACGATGAAAGCTTGTCAAAATGTTGAAGATTCTAATTTCAGTTCAAAATTAAATGGAAAATTAAAATACTCTATTTCAGATAATAAATTGTTATTAATTCAAGGAGATATTGTCATCATGACTTTTGTTCGTCCTGGTACTTTAGCAGGTTCTTGGGAATTAGAAGAATTTATTGGTAAAGATAGAAGTGCAAAATCAGTAGACGATCGTTTCCCAAATCAAAAACCTACATTAACATTCCAAAATAACAAGGTTTCAGGTAATGATGGATGTAATAATTTGACAGGAGCTTATGTAGCAGTAGGCAATTCATTGACAGTAAAAAACATCGCAACAACGCGTATGGCTTGTCAAGGTGTAGATTCTGATGCTTTTGGAGAGCGTTTTAATAATGTAAATAAATACGAAATTGTAGACGGAAAATTAGTTTTGTTTGCAAATGATGTTAAAACAATGGTTTTCAAGAAAAAATAATGAAATTCAATTCATAAATCATTAAAGCTGTCATTTTTTGACAGCTTTTTTATTTTTATATTTGTAGACTTTTTAAAAGGAGAGAAAGATGAAATTTCCACAAACACATCAATTAAAAGATATAGCATCAATTATCGATGCGAAATTTATTGGAGACGAAAATTTTCCAGTAGAAGGAATCAATGAAATTCACCGTGTAGAAGCGGGAGATATTGTTTTTGTTGATCATCCAAAATATTATGATAAAGCGCTACAATCGAATGCAACAATTGTTTTGATTAACAAAGAAGTTGATTGTCCAGAAGGAAAAGCTTTGTTGATTTCTGATGATCCTTTCCGTGATTTTGTCAAAATTGGACAACATTTTATGGCGTTTGAAGCTGCTACAAAACAAATTTCTGATTCTGCAGAAATAGGTGAAGGAACAATTATTCAGCCAGGCGCATTTATAGGAAATCATGTCAAAATTGGAAAAAATTGTGTGATTCATTCTAATGTTTCAATCAATGATTATGCAATTATCGGAGATAATGTAATTATTCGTTCGGGAACAGTTTTAGGAGCTGATGCATTTTACTACAAAAACCGTGAAACAGGTTTTGATCGTTTAAAATCTGTCGGAAATGTTATCATCGAAAATAATGTAGAAATTGGTGCGAATTGTACGATAGATAGAGGAGTTTCTGCTTCTACAATTATTGGTGAAGGAACAATAATGGATAATTTAATTCAGATTGGTCACGATACAATTATTGGTAAAAAATGTTTGATTGCTTCGCAAGTTGGAATTGCTGGTTGTGTAAATGTAGAAGACGAAGTTTCTATTTGGGGACAAGTTGGGATTACAAGTGGTGTAACAATCGGTACAAAAGCGGTATTATTAGCACAAGCAGGAGTTAGTAAATCTCTGGAAGGAGGAAAAACATATTTTGGTTATCCAGCTGAAGAGGCTCGAGGATTGTATAAAAAAATGGCTGTCACAGAGATAATGGTTCGCGATTACAAGAGAAAATAAAATTATCTATAGAAAATATTTTATAGCCGACCGTTTGGTCGGCTTTTTTTATGATAAATATCTTATCCTTTTTTGTCCTGTTCCAATAAAGATTTAGTGTATTTTTTACATTGAATATTTTTTAAAATGCAAAACTCCTTTTATATTTGTGTAAATTAAAAATCACAATGTCTGTATTAGTAAACAAAGATTCAAAAATAATCGTTCAAGGTTTCACAGGGAAAGAAGGAACTTTTCATGCTGAGCAAATGATTGAATATGGAACACAAGTAGTAGGTGGTGTAACTCCAGGGAAAGGAGGACAAACTCACTTAGGGTTACCAATTTTTAACACAGTAAAAGATGCTGTTGATCAAGCAGGAGCAGACGTTTCTATTATTTTCGTTCCACCAGCATTCGCTGCTGACGCTGTAATGGAAGCTGCAGAAGCAGGTATCAAAGTAATTATCTGTATTACAGAAGGTATTCCAGTAGAAGATATGGTAAAAGTACAAGCGTATGTTGATCAAAGAGATGTAACATTAATCGGGCCTAACTGTCCTGGTGTTATCACTTCTGAGGAAGCAAAAGTTGGTATTATGCCAGGTTTCATTTTCAAAAAAGGTAAAGTTGGTATCGTTTCTAAATCAGGAACTTTAACTTACGAAGCTGCTGACCAAGTTGTAAAAGCTGGTTACGGAATTTCTACAGCAATCGGAATTGGAGGAGACCCAATTATTGGAACTACAACGAAAGAAGCTGTTGAATTATTTATGAATGACCCAGAAACTGAGTGTATCGTAATGATTGGTGAAATTGGTGGACAATTAGAAGCTGAGGCTGCTCGTTGGATTAAAGTAAATGGAACTAAACCAGTTGTAGGATTTATTGCAGGACAAACTGCACCAAAAGGTCGTACAATGGGACACGCTGGAGCTATCGTTGGTGGAGCTGATGATACAGCACAAGCTAAAATGGCAATTATGGAAGAATGTGGAATCCACGTTGTTGCATCTCCTGCTGATATTGGAGCTACAGTTGCAAAAGTTTTAGGATAAGAATATTCTTAATCAAAATAGTAAAGGAACTCAAATTTGAGTTCCTTTTTTTATTTTAAAATTCTTGTTATGCAATAAATATTATATGTAATCAATACAATCAATAATACTCCTAAACACATTAGTAATAAATCAAATCGCCCTTGAAATTTATTTGAAAAATCGATTTGTATTAACTCTTTATTTTGATATTTTAAAGCTTGTATTGATATTATTTTCTTATTATTTAAATGAGAATAAAAATAAGGTTGTGCCAGTTTTTTGATTTTGTAATCATTATCCTCTTTAAAAATTTCGAATTCAATCAAATTATTTTGATGATTTGTTTTAACAAATTCATATCCATTAATTTTATTGAAATTTTCATATTGTAAGTTGAATTTTATTTGAGGATATTCTTTTAATTTAAAGATTAAATATTCTTTTCGATTTTTCCTTTTTCCACTAAAATCTATTTCTGGCTGATAAGCCATATGACCTTTAATGGTTTTGTATTCTTGTATTTTATCAGGCTGATAATTTTCTATGCTAAAAAATAAAATAAATATTATTAAAGAGGAGAAAATCAATGATGTAATTATAATATATTCTTTTTCTACAAAACTTATTTCAAAATCTTCATTCTTTTTTATTTCAGGATAATTAGTTTTTAAATAAGATAGAATCTCTCATCAAACACATATTTATTATGAACTTCTTTAATACGACAAACTATTTTATTATCAGCATACAATTGAATTAATTGTCCATTAGATTTCTTTTTATAAGAATCTTTATATTCACCGTTTGTAATACTATAGCTTGTGAAATCTATCGCTTTCTTATATACTAAATTAGTATAAATAAGTTTGTTGTTATTAAACTCATAAGACTCTTTACTATTACTAATTATAAAATAAAGTTGAACTATAATAAGTCCAGAAATTAAAAAATAATTGAAAGAGCTATAACCAATTAATATAAAAAAGAAATAGGCAACTACTGAAATTAATGTGACAATTTTCCTTAGAGCACTATCTTCCCTTGAAGGAATAAAATGGGTATTAAATATTATCATTATAAAAACTCGTCTTCATCATCAAAATCATCCTCCATTTCGTCATCATCTGGAGAATAATCTTCGATAAAAACTTTGAATAATCTTGGACAAATGATTTGCAAATTGGTTAAATTTTCATCATCCCAATCAAACTCAGGTTTTGGAGATTTTTCGGTATAAAATTTAAAACATTCTTTGTCTACAAAGTCAATAATCTTGTGTTCGAATTTTTCATAGAAAACATCATCAGCGATTAAATGAAAATCTTCAAATTCATATAAATCATCTTCGTTGAAGCCTTCGTTAAAATAATCAGCTAAATTATCAGGATTCAAAATTGCCTTTTCAAACAATTCTTGTCCTTGCGAAATAATCCAATTTTTGAAATAATAGAAATGTGTTGGATCTGTATCATCATTCATAATACAAGCTGCACACCATATTTCAGGCGAATGTAATGAATAGGAGTAGAACTCTAATCGAAGTTGAAAACCAATAATATCCTCGGCAGTTAGATCTTCTAATTCTTGTTCCAAAGCCTTTTCTTGATCTTGCAAATTATTGGCATTGAGCAAAGAATTTTCTATAATTTGCCAAAACAAATCTTCTTCGAGCATACGCGAAATGCGCTCTGAGGGAAGGGTTGAAGAGTTAAACAAATCATCTAAAAAATCCATATTTCTACTTTTTAGTTTGTATTTAGTTGGTTTTGATTCGTAAAAAATTATCTAACGTTTTATTTCTTAAACCTTTAATTGATAAAACATTTTAATAAAATCTTTTTATAATTTATAAATAAAATATGATGAAACCTATTAATTTTTAAACTATTTACAATTTTTAAGGTAATTGTTTGATTTTGTTTAAACTAAAAAAAGTCTAATTCGAAGTGGAATTAGACTTTTTGGTTTTAAATATTTTACTCAATAATATGCGGGACAAAACGACTTTTATCAGTTGTAATAAATTGGTCACTTTCGCGGAACGTAATTCCACATGATTCTTGTCCAATAATCCAACTTCCGATAATGGTATAACCTGTTTCTTCATGATGTAAATTAGCCAAAGCTTGATAAATAAAACCTTCTTCACCATATTCTCCTGAAGTTTGCTCCGAAATAGTTCCGTTTTTTACAACTTCTATATTTGCGCCTTCACGTGATAACAATGGTTTTTTGACATAATTCTTCATCTCTTTTGGTGAATCTGTATAAGCTTCTAATAATAATGGATGATCTGGATACAATTCCCATAAAATTGGTAAAATAGCTTTGTTCGAAAGAATCATTTTCCAAGCAGGTTCTATCCAATTTGCGTTGATTTCATCATTTTTGATGTTGTATGCAAACAACTCGTTCATCATCCATTCCCACGGATAAAGCTTGAAAATATCTGTAATTGGTTTTTCTTCTAAATCAACAAAATTGACATTATTCCAACCGATTTCGTCAACGTAAATTAATTTGGTATTAATTCCGGCTTGTATCGCACAATCTCTGATATATTCGATATTCGTCAAATCTTCTAACGATTCTCTCACGCAAGAAAAATGCAATGTTTCACCTTTCAAATAAGGTTTTAACATTTTCCATGTTTCAATTAATTTATCATGAACAGAATTGAATTGATCTTTCGTTTCTCCAAAATAATTTTCCATCCAAAGCCATTGTACAACACCACATTCGAACAAAGAAGTTGGTGTATCAGCATTGAATTCTAACATTTTTAATTGATCATTATCATAAGCAAAATCAAAACGTCCATAAATACTTGGCGCATCATTTTCCCATGTATCAATCAAATAAGGTTGGATAAATTTTGGAATTTTAAATTCGTCCAAACGATTATTTTGAATCACATGTTCGACAGCATTCAAGCACATTTCCCATAATTCGTTTGTCGCTTCAAAAAATTTATCCGCTTCTTTTTCTGAAATCGAATAATAATAATCTTCTACCCAATAGGTTTGTTTATTTTCGTCTGTATGATAACCAAAGCCGATATTTTCTAACCTTCCTTGCCAGTTTTCGTCAGCTTTTATTCTTTTTAATTGCATAAAATTTGTTTAAGATGAAACTGAACGAGAAGAAGCAGATTTTCCGAATCCACCACGAACAGTTTGACTTTTGTACGCTTGTGCTTTTGCAGTATTTGTTCCAACATTAGATTGTTGATGCAAACCTTGACTTGCATAGCCCATTCCGCCACCAGTTAAGCTACGAAAAGCCATAAACCACAGCAACGAACTTCCCATTCCGCCGTGATGTGAACCACCAGAATGCGACGAATAATTTGACGTGACATCTGTGTAAGGCGCAGTAGAATCTGCACGCATATATACCTTTTGCGCATTGTTTGTAACAGGCGCTTCTTCACGATTCATACACGAACTAAGAACCGAAGAAATTAACACTAAAGTCACAACTTTACTTGCTCTTTTTTCTTTTTTATTCATGATAGATTATTGAATGGTTACGTAAATAGGAATTTTAGTAGAATCGGTAGGTGTATATTGTTTGTGCGTAATCAACGTATCTACTTTTTCTGCAATCATCAAATCGTTTGACCAAATTTTTTGTTTAGTAATATGTAAAACAGAATCGCCTTTTGTTTCTGTTGTTAAAACAACTTCGCGAGCCGATTTTTTATCAATTTGTTCTAAATTCTGATTTTCGTTTTGATTAGATTGACACGCAAAAAAAGTTGTCAATGGTAGTGTTACTAAAAGTATTTTTTTCATGTTTCTTAGACTTCTAACAAAGTTACATTATTTCACAAAAAAAGCACAATTCAGAAATTCTGAATTATGCTTTTTGAAAAAGTATAGTCTTATTATTTATTATTCTAATGATTCAAAACTAATAATTCTTCTTTTTTCATAGAACCTGTTTGTTTCAATCTTGTGTGCCAAGAGAACGCTTCTTCTAAGATATGTGGCGTTTGACCACCTCTTTCTGCACAAGCTCTTTCGAAATAAGATAATAATTCACCTTTATAATCTGGATGAACACAGTTGTTGATAATTTCGATAGCTCTTTCGCGTGGTGCTAAACCTCTTAAATCGGCTAAACCTTGCTCTGTAACAATAATATCTACATCATGTTCTGTGTGATCGTGATGAGAAACCATCGGAACGATAGACGAAATATTTCCACCTTTTGCGATAGAAGCAGTAACAAAGATTGAGATAAATGCATTACGAGCAAAATCTCCAGAACCTCCAATACCATTCATCATGTGTGTACCAGAAACATGAGTTGAGTTTACGTTACCATAAATATCACACTCTAAAGATGTATTGATTCCAATAATTCCTAAACGACGAATAACTTCGGCAGAGTTAGAAATAGATTGAGGACGTAAAACAATTTTATCTTTATAATTGTCGATGTTTCCTATAACACGGTCATAACATTCTTGAGAAACTGTCATAGAAGATGCCGAAGCAAACTTCATTTTTCCAGAATCAATTAAGTCAAATGTAGAATCTTGTAAAACTTCTGAGTACATTACTAAATCTTCAAAATCAGAATGTTCTAAACCACCTAAAACAGCGTTTGCAACTTTACCAATACCACATTGTAATGGCATTAATGATTTTGTAAGACGACCTTCTTCAACTTCATTTTCGAAGAATTTCACAATGTTTTGAGCAATTGCAGCAGTCGCTTCATCAGCTGGTTGAATGTCTCCAGGAGCATCTTGAATGTCGTGAAAAACAATTCCAACAATTTTAGAAGGATCTACTTTTATTGTTTCTGTTCCAATTTTTGTATCACAAGCAGTGATGTTAATTGGTGTACGTTTCCCATATTCTTCTACACTATAAATATCGTGAATACCTTTTATATTTGTAGGGATAGACGTGTTAATCTCAATGATTAATTTGTCTGCATTTGCAGCAATTTCTGCATTATTACCGATAGAAGTTGTAGGTACTAAAGAACCATCTTCTAAAATTTCAGCAACTTCTAAAATACCTAAATTAATTTTAAATTGTCCATCTAAAATATGTTCAGCAGTTTCTCCTAAATGCTGATCGATAAATAAAACATTACCTGCATTTATATTTTTACGCATTACAGTGTCTACTTGGAATGGTAAACGTTTTTTTAATGCTCCACTTTCTACTAAAGCTGCGTCTGTACCATGTCCTAATGAAGCTCCTGTTACTAAAGTGATTTTTAAATTTTCAGATTTGGCACGCTCCGCAACAGCTTTTAATACAACTTTTGTATCGCCTCCTCTTGTAAAACCACTAGAACCAACAGTCATTCCATCTTCAAAAAATTTGGCAGACTCCTCTGCTGTCATTACTTTTGACTGTAAGTCAGTTAATTTTATTCTTTCCAACATAATGCAACTTTTTCTTTCTAATACTATTCAATAATTGTTCCCTTCTGAACGAGGGGAATTACAAATATTGGACTAATTAATAAAAAGTTAATATTAAAAATAGTCAAATAATTATCTATTTCGGACATTTTTATTTGTGTACATTATACATCATATCAAATAAATTATTATATTAGTTCGCAGATTAAAGAAACTATGAATATACATTTGGATAATAAGTTCGAAACACGATATTACTTAACCGAAATTGACAAATTACCAACCTCAATTTTCTGTTACCATAAGGAAATTTCGGAAGCATACGTGGTAGAACATAAACATAACAAAGCGCAATTTCTTTATTGTGAGGGAGGAATAGTTTATGTAAAAATAGGAAAAGATACCTTTTATTTACCTGCAAGACACTATATGTGGATACCGCCTCATGTGGAACATAGTATACACCCAAATACACCAGAGGTGATTATGAGAAATTTATATTTCCCTATTAATGAAAGTGATAATTCGTTTTATAAAAAAGTAGGAATCTATCCTGCTGATGGATTATTGTTAGAGCTTTTATTATTTTCTAACCAATGGAAAGGAGATATTGTTCCAGAAAACAGAAGCGAATATGTAATCGCACAAGCTTTTAAAGAAATATTACCTAAAGTAAGCAAAAGTAGTTTACGATTAGCTCTTCCATTACCACACGATGAACGTCTGAAAAAAATCGTTCAATTCTTAGATGATAATATGGATTCTTCGATTACAATGAAGAAAATTACAGCCGAATTCGGTTTCTCTGAACGATCATTATCACGATTATTCCAAAAAGATTTGAATATGACATTTGTTCAATATTTCACTATTTTAAGAATGTTACGCGCTTTACAATTGTTAATTGATAATACGTATTCAATCAGTGAAATTTCGACAATGGTTGGTTACAATAGTTTACCAACATTTAGTAATACATTCCAAAAAGTAATTGGAGTTCGTCCAACAGATTACTCAAAGAAAAAAGATATATTATAAATTAAGGTATGAAAATTTATCAAGTAAGTGGATTAGGCGCAAACGCAAATGCTTTTCGAAATCTACGCTTGGAACAAGATTTTGAGCAAGTTTATATTCCTTGGTTAGATCCAGAGAAAGATGAAACTTTGGCTCATTATACCGAAAGATTATTAGATAAAATAAATCCCACAGAAGATTTTCTTTTGATGGGATTATCTTTTGGTGGAATAATTGTGCAGGAAATGAATCGTTTTATTAATCCAAAACATACATTTCTGATTTCGACAGTGAAGAATAGGGCAGAGCTTCCGAAGTTATTTCGATTCTCGGCTTCTATTAATGCACATAAAATAATTCCGATGAGTTTCTTAACTTCGGATCGGACATTTTCGTACATGATGATGCGAAAATTATATTATACTGATCGAGAAAAAGATAATATTGACGATATTTTTGAGTTTCGAAACAAAGAATATTTAAGTTGGTCGATTCATAAGATTGTAAACTGGGAACATTCTACAGCTTATCATGAAGAAAATATTACACATATTCATGGTACAAAAGATATTGTTTTTCCGATTGAATATATCAAAGATGCAATACAAATAGAAGGCGGAACACATATTATGGTGATGCAAAAGCCAAAATTAGTGAGCGATGAAATAAATAAAGTATTAATCACTTTATAACTAAAAAAAGCTTGAACATTTGTTCAAGCTTTTCTGATTTTATACTTCTTCTGTTGTATTTTCTTCTTCAAAATAGCTTTTTTCTAAAGCGAAATTTTCAGCATTGATGACATCAAATTCGCCAATTTTTGTACGACGAAGTGCTGTTAAATATCCACCAGAATTGACTGCTTTTCCAAAATCAAAAGCCAAAGAACGAATGTAGGTTCCTTTGCTACAATTCACTTCAAAATCGACAAAAGGTAAATCTATTTTTGTAATTTTAAAATCGTGAATCGTTATTTTACGTGCTTTACGTTCTATTTCTTGACCTTCGCGAGCTAATTCATATAAACGTTTTCCATCTACTTTTACCGCTGAATGCATTGGCGGAAATTGTTCAATTTCTCCAACAAATTGTTTTGTTGCTTCGCGAATAATTTCTTCTGTGATATGATTTGTCGGAAAAGTTTCATTTTCTTCCGATTCTAAATCATAGGTAGGCGTTGTAACACCTAATTTAATTGTACCAGTATAAGTCTTTTCTTGCGCCTGAAATTCATCAATGCGTTTTGTCCATTTCCCTGTACAAACCAATAAAAGTCCAGTAGCTTTTGGATCTAAAGTCCCAGCATGTCCAACTTTTATTTTCTTTAAGTTATATGCTTTTCTAATGTTCCAACGAATCTTATTTACAACATCAAAAGATGTCCAATCAAGTGGTTTATCAATCAAAAAAACGTGACCTTCTTGTATTTTTTCTACATTCATCTTATTTGTGCTGAATCATTGTAGTTTCTACTGAAGCGGCATTGTCTTTTTCTGCTTGTGTTGGAGAATTATATGAGAAATAAATCAATAAAATAATTCCGATGATTATTCTGTACCACCCCCAAAATTTGAAACCATATTTTGTTAAAACTGCGATAAATGTTTTCACTGCGATTAATGCTACAATAAATGCTACAACATTTCCAATTAAGAATAATATAATATGGTTTTGATCTTGTAAAATCATTTCATAACCTTTCATTGGTGTTGCAGTATCTTCTCCCCAAGTTTTAACAAAAATAGAATAAACTGTAACCGCTAACATTGTCGGAACCGCTAAAAAGAATGAAAATTCTGCAGCTGCTTTACGCGATAAACCTTGTGTCATACCACCAATAATAGAAGCGGCAGAACGAGAAGTTCCAGGCATCATCGCCAAACATTGCCAAAAACCAATGATAATTGCTTGTTTTAATGTGATGTCTTTTTCATCATTAATTTTAGGATTTTTGAACCATTTATCTACAAATAATAAAATGATTCCTCCGAAAACTAACATTCCAGAAATAGCAACTTGATTTCCTAAAACAGCCTCGATTTTATCATCGAATAGTTTTCCTAAAATAAGTGCAGGAACAACCGCACAAGCTAATTTGATATAAAAATTGAAATTGAAATTTTTGAAGTCAAAGAATTTTTTCCAATATAAAACTACGATTGATAAAATTGCTCCAAATTGTATCGAAACTTGAAACATTTTTAAGAATTCGCTTTCTGGCATTCCCATCAAAGCTGCTGTGAATCCCATGTGTGCTGTAGAAGAAATTGGTAAATATTCGGTAAGACCTTCTATTATAGCAATTATAATTGCTTGTAAAGTATTCATTATTTTTCTTTATTCGGATTGATTAAAATGGCATAAATCTCGACGATGAAACCAACGACAACTAAAAATGGCGCTAATCTAATTCTACGAAAAGAATAGATTTCGTCGTTCCAATAATTTGCATCCCACGTTCCATCTGGTCTTGTGTTGGCATCGTGTCCTGTCATTAATAAAAATCCAAGACCAATTAGTGCAACACCAATTGCCATGAAAATGTAATTTCTTTTTCCGAATAAAAAAGTAAAACCAGCATCATTTGTAGATGCTGATTTTTTTGTTGTATCGATAGAATTTGATTTCATTAATAAAGTTGATCAGTTTTTAATCTTAAATAACGCCATGCAGCAAACAATGTACTGAAAACGGCAATAACAACTCCAATTCCAATTAAAATAAGAATAAGTGGAGTAAAACTTGGGTTCCAAAGTACTAAACCAACTTTTGTTGCTAAAATGTACCATAAGAAACCTAATCCTACAGCTGCAATAAATGCTGCTAAGAAACCTAAAACTGCGGCTTCTATCAAGAAAGGTTTTACAATAAAACGTCTACGCGCACCAACTAATTGCATTGTTTTGATGCTGAAACGTTTTGCGTAAATTTTCAGACGAATAGAGTTGTTGATTAATACAACTACAATTACTAAGAAAATAACAGCAAAAATCATAATCCAGAATGTAATTTTATTGATGCTGTGGTAAATCGTTACCATCGCTTCTTTGTCACTTTTTACTTCGTCTACAATCGGATTTTTTGCCAATACCTTATTAATAGAATCAATTTGTTCTACAGATTGTATTAATGCAGGATTCAATGTGATTTGAACTGATGCAGGGAAAATACTTTCTTCGAAGAAATCACTACCATCCGTACCCAAATCTTTTTTCGCAATTTTAGCTGCATCCTCTTTGCTGATATACTGTGTAGCTTCAACAAAAGGATACTTCACTTTCAACGAATCGATATAAGATTTCTGTAAATCAAGCTCCTTATCTTTTAATTTTGGATCTTCGACATCTTTAAAATATGCCTCGATTTTTAACTCTCTTTTTAGATGTTCTGCGTAACTTTGTGCATTAATGACAATTAAGCCGAAAATACCTAATAGAAATAAAACAAGCGAAATACTAATCACAACAGTGATGTTTGAAGATCGCAGTCTTTTTTTCTCAAATTTATCGTTCGTTTTTGACATTTGGGTTAATTTTGGGGCTAAGATAAAAAAAACTTATTTCGCAAGAAAGATATTCCGTATATATTCTACGGTAAGTTGGTTAAAGAAAACTTAAAATTTAGAATTTTTGAAAGTAAAAGCTAAAAAACATTTAGGTCAGCATTTTTTGAATGACGAAAATATTGCACGAGACATCGCCGAAGGGTTAACTTGGGAAGGCTATGATCGTGTCTTAGAAATTGGTCCAGGAATGGGCGTGTTGACAAAATATATTTTACAAGCAAAGAAAAATATAGAGGTTGTGGAGATTGATACAGAATCAGTCGAATATTTAAAAGAATATTATCAACCATTTTATCCAGGATTTAAAATTCATTCCGAAGATTTCTTGAAAATGGACTTTTCATCAAAGTTTGATGAACAAATTGCTATTTTAGGAAATTTTCCGTATAATATATCTTCGCAAATTATTTTTAAAACTTTAGAAGAGCGTTACACTGTTCCCGAAGTTTGTGGAATGTTTCAGAAAGAAGTAGCCGAACGTATCGCTTCTAAAAAAGGTACAAAAGATTATGGTATACTTTCTGTATTAGCGCAAGCTTATTATCATTGTGAATATTTGTTCACCGTTCCAGAACACGTTTTTACACCACCACCAAAAGTGAAATCGGGCGTAATTATTATGAAACGCTACCGAACAGAAATTGAAGGAATCGAACAAAAACGATTTTTTCAAGTCGTAAAAGCTGGTTTTGGACAAAGAAGAAAAACGCTTCGTAATTCGTTGAAAGCTTTGGGAATTCCTGAAGATTTAAACGATCACGAGTTTTTGAACATGCGCGCAGAGCAATTATCTGTCGAAGATTTTATTGAGTTAACGAAAAGAATGAAATAGATTATGGAGGTAAAAATTACAAAAGATTTTATTGAAGATTTAAACGAAAGTATTAATCAGCAAAATGCAAAAGCAGTTAAGGAGATGTTGCAAGATTTGCACCCCGCCGATATTGCTGAATTGTTTGATGAGCTTTCGACCAAAGAACAATCTTTTGTAATTGATTTACTCGATAATGAAATTTCTGCAGATATCCTTCTTGAATTAGAAGAAGATGATCGACGTAAATTCCTGAAAACGCTTACTGCAAAAGAAATTGCTGAAGATGTCATTAATGAGATGGATACCGATGATGCTGTTGACGTCATTAATGAGCTTTCTGATGAAAAGAAAGATGAGGTAATTGCGCAATTAGAAGATCAAGAACACGCCCGCGAAATTGTAGATCTTTTACGCTACGACGAAGATACAGCTGGAGGTTTGATGGGAAAAGAGTTGATAAAAGTCAACAAAGACTGGTCGGTAATCACAGCAGTAAAACAAATGCGAAAACAAGCTGAGGATTTAGAAGAGGTTTTCTCAATTTATGTGGTTGATGAAGATGAAAAATTACTTGGAACATTGAGTTTGAAGCGTTTGTTGACGACTTCTGCGAATACAAAAGTGGCGGATGTTTACAATGAAAAGATTCAATATGTAAAGACCTATACAAAAGATATGGAGGTTGCGAAAGTAATCGAAAAATATGATTTGTACGAAGTGCCTGTAGTAGACGAATTAATGCGTTTGGTTGGTGTAATTACGGTGGATGATGTGATTGATGTGATTCGTGAAGAAGCTGAAGAAAATTATCAATTAGCAGCCGGGATTACTCAAAATGTCGATTCTGATGATAATATCTTAAAATTAACTCGCGCTCGTTTGCCCTGGCTTTTATTGGCTTTGGTAGGTAGTTTTGTAGCTGTTAATGTGTCGCAAAGTTTTAGTGATGCGATGAATTTGTATCCGCAATTATTCTTTTTTACGCCGCTGGTTGCTGCCATGGCAGGAAATGTTGGTGTGCAATCTTCTGCTATTATTGTGCAAGGTTTGGCGAATAGTAATATTTCGGGTTCTATTTGGAAAAGATTAGGAAAAGAAATGTTATTGGCTTTATTAAATAGTACATTATTAGCTTTTGTGCTTTTATTGGCGACACATTTCTTAATGAGTACGAGTTACGAAATTTCCTCAACCATTGTATTAGCTTTAGTTATTGTGATGATTTTAGCAAGTTTGATTGGGACATTTATTCCAATTATGTTGCATAAATATGGTGTTGATCCTGCGATTGCAACAGGTCCATTTATCACAACAAGTAATGATATTTTTGGTTTGTTGATTTACTTTTCGATTGCGAAAATGATTTTAGGATTTTAAAAACTTTAAAAATGAATAAGTTAAAAATTATAGGAATAGCAACTCAAACGTCTAATAATGATAGTCAAGCGATTGATGATTTAGGAAAATTGTGGCATCAATTTTTCGATGAGAATATAATTGCTAAAATTCCAAATGCAATTAGTTCTAATATTTATTCTGTTTACACAGATTATGAAAGTGATTTTACAGGAAAGTATATGACAATTATTGGTTTAGAAGTTTCTTCATTAGATGAAATTCCAGAAGGTATGGTTGGTCGTGAATTTGAGCCACAAACATTCAAAAAATATATTGCCAAAGGAGAATTGCACGAAGCAGTTGGGAAAACTTGGACAGAAATTTGGAATGATGATGCAAATCTAAATCGCACGTATAAATATGATTACGAATTGTACACCGAAAAAGCTCAAAATCCTGCTGGTGCAGAAATTGAGATTTATATTGGTGTAAAAGAATAGTAATTAATACTGATATATTAGAAAATAATATTAAAAAAATGAGCTGAAAGTAAAACTTTTCAGCTCATTTTTTATTTTGGATATTTTGTAGGATTTCTATGCGCATTAAAAACTGCATAAATAAAAAAGTTTTTTCTTCTTCATTAGTTTCAAAAAAAAACAAATAAGGAAAAGATCTAAAAGGTTTTGAACGCAAATTTCTATAGTTCACTTGATAGAAAGGATTATTTCCAAAGTTTCCAAAACTTAAGATTTTGCCGCAGATGTAGAAAAGTTTGAATAATAAGAAAGAGCTTGTTCAATATCTTGGGCAGCTTCAGAAGAAATTCTAGTCTTATAAATCATATTTTTCGTGTAATTCTTTCAATACATCTTTTGCGTTCATAATTATTAATTTTACAAAACAGTTGTCGTTCTAACAAAGTCACAAAAAGTATACCTTATTATATAATCAAGATTTTGTGTAATATTTCTGATTATTTTTTCAATAAAATCTTAAACTCAGTTCCCGTTTCTTTAGATGATTTAGCTACAAATATTTTTCCTTTGTGATAATCTTCGATAATTCGTTTTGCTAATGATAATCCCAATCCCCAACCGCGTTTTTTGGTAGTAAAGCCAGGTTGAAAAATCTTTTTCTGCAATTTGGTCGGAATTCCAGAACCTGTATCAGCAATAGAAATTTCGACAAATTTACCTTTCGTTTTTATATCGATATCCAAAACGCCTTTATTTTGCATTGCATCAGCGGCATTTTTCATCAAATTTTCGATAACCCAACTATATAAAGAAGAATTAAGATTGATGTTAAATTCATCGACATCGGTAGTAAAGTTTAATTCAATTCCTTTCGAAATGCGTTGCGAAATATAATCCACTGTTTGTTTGGAAGTTGAAATAATATCAGTTTGTTTGAGTTCAGAAGTTGAACCAATTTTCGAGAAACGTTCGGCAATATGTTTCAATCGATCCACATCTTTTTCAATTTCTATGACTGAAGTTTGATCGATTTCTTCCAATTTCAATAATTCGACCCAACCCATCAACGAAGAAAGTGGTGTACCAATTTGATGTGCCGTTTCTTTTGCCATTCCAGCCCATAAATAACTTTTTTCGGTGTCACGAACTGTTTTGAAATACCAGTACGAAAATCCAAAAAACAGTAAAATCAATAAAATAATGATGAGTGGATAATATTGTAATTGATTGAGAAGTTTTGAATTTTTGAAATAAACATAATTTTTAGTTCCGATTAATTCAACATCAATTGTTTGTTCCGACGATTTCATTTTGTTGACATATTTTTTTAATTGAACCGAATCTTTTACGATGGATTCATCAATATTTTTGGTGTCTACAATAATGCCTTTTTCGTCTACAAGTGCAACAGGAATTGATTTGTTGTCTTCAATTAATTTGAATAGAAAATCTTGTGTTTTCGGATCTAAAAATTCGGATGAGCTTATTAACTCTAACGATCGCGCATAATTCTCTACACGTTTGTGTTCTTCACGTTTTAGCTCTTGTACAATTTTGTTACTCGACCATATTGTAATAGCGAAAATCACAAATATTATAAAGAAGCCAATCCAACGTTTGTTTATTTTTTTTGTTAGAAAATTTCTCATCTAAATGTAAAATCTTTCTTAAATTTATATCAAATGTAATGATTATTTGATTATAATATATTTTTATGGCGAGATAAGATAAATATGATGAAAGTAATTTTTTTTAAAGCCTTAAATAGTTTATTTTTGTAGCTAAATCTCATAGAGAGTAAAATTTATGGATCGTTTTTCGTTTTTAAATGCCGCTCATTTAGAGTTTATAGGCGACTTATATGATCAATACGTCCAATATCCGGATAGTATTGAACCAAGTTGGAAAGCTTTTTTCCAAGGGTATGACTTTGCGAATGCAACATATGATGGAGAGCCATTATTTGCACCAGCAACACAAACAGCTCCTAACAAAGCTAGTCAAACAACGCAAGCAGTAGTTAATCCTGCAGTAGTATCTCAAGTTCCAGACAACGTACAGAAAGAATTTAAAGTAATCAATTTGATTGATGCTTACCGTTCTCGTGGACATTTGTTTACTAAGACTAACCCAGTTAGAGCGCGTAGAACTTTTGAACCTTCATTAGACATCAAGAACTTCGGTTTGACAGATGCCGATTTAGGATTGACATTCAATGCTGGTGAAATTTTAGGTATTGGTGGACCAATCACTTTACGTGAAATCATTGGACACTTAGAAAACATGTACTGCGAATCTATCGGAATCGAGTATATGTATGTAAGAGAACCTCAAAGAATTAATTGGATTCAGAATTGGTTAAACCAAAACTTGAATCAACCAAAATTATCTAAGGAGGAGAAAGAACGTGTTTTAGAAAAGTTGAATGAAGCAACTGCTTTTGAAAACTTTATGCACACGAAATATGTTGGACAAAAACGTTTCTCAGTAGAAGGAAATGAATCTTTAATTCCTGCTTTGGATACATTGATTAACCGTTCTGCAGATCACGGCGTACAAGAGGTTATCGTAGGGATGGCTCACCGTGGTCGTTTGAATGTTTTGGCTAACATTTTTGGAAAATCATATTCTCAAATCTTTTCAGAATTCGAAGGAAAAGCTTTTGATACAGATTTAATGGCTGGTGATGTTAAATATCACATGGGATCATCAAATCAAATCAAAGCATTGAATGGAAAAGATATCCGAATCAATTTAGCACCAAACCCATCTCACTTAGAGACTGTAGATGCAGTTGTAGAGGGGATTACACGTGCAAAAGTTGAGGAAGATTACAAAGATGATTATTCTAAAATTATTCCAATCTTAATTCATGGTGATGCTGCTGTAGCTGGACAAGGAATCGTTTACGAGGTTGTTCAAATGGCAGGATTAGACGGATACAAAACAGGTGGAACAGTACACGTTGTGGTAAATAACCAAATTGGGTTTACAACAAACTATTTAGATGCGCGTACATCTACATATTGTACAGATGTTGCAAAAGTAACATTGTCTCCTGTAATGCATGTAAATTCTGATGATGTAGAAGCGGTAGTTCACGCTTTCCGTTTTGCAGCAGATTATCGTGCAGAATTCGGTTCTGATGTATTCATCGATTTATTAGGATACCGTAAATATGGACATAACGAAGGTGATGAACCAAAATTCACTCAACCTAAATTATATAACTTAATCGCTAAACACCCAAATCCTCGTGAAATTTACAAGGATAAATTATTAAAAGAAGGTGTAATTGGTGAAGAAATCGTTAAACAAAAAGAAGCGGAATTTAAAGCTTTATTAGAAACGAATTTTGAAGCTTCTAAAGAAATTGAGCGTAATCACATTTTCCCTTTCATGCCAGAAGAGTGGGAAGGATTTGAAATTGCTGATGATGCAAAAGTTTTTGAACAAGCAAATACTGCTTACGACGAAGCAAAATTAAAAGAAATTGCAAAAGCTGTTTCTACCGTTCCAGAAGGTAAAAAATTAATTAAAAAAGTTTCTCGTTTAATTGAAGGACGAGGAAAAATGATTGAGGAAGATAAAATCGACTGGGGATTAGGAGAAGCTTTAGCTTTCGGTTCTATCTTAACAGACGGACGTAACGTGCGTGTTTCTGGGGAAGATGTAGAACGTGGAACTTTCTCTCACCGTCATGCGGTTGTAAAAACTGAAGACACAGAAGAAGAAATTATCTTATTAAACCATATCAATAATGAACAAGGTCAATTAAGAATCTATAATTCATTATTATCTGAGTATGCAGTTTTAGGTTTTGATTATGGATATGCAATGGCAAATCCTAAAGCGTTAACTATTTGGGAAGCTCAATTTGGAGATTTCGTGAATGGAGCGCAAATCGTAATCGACCAATATATTTCTGCAGCAGAAGATAAATGGAAATTACAAAATGGTTTAGTAATGTTATTGCCTCATGGATATGAAGGGCAAGGAGCAGAGCACTCTTCAGCACGTTTAGAGCGTTTCTTACAAATGTGTGCTGGTAACAATATGTTTGTTGCAAATATCACAACTCCAGCTAACTTCTTCCACGCATTAAGAAGACAGGTTGTAACAGATTACCGCAAACCATTGGTTGTAATGTCACCAAAATCATTATTACGTCATCCATCAGCAGTATCATCATTAGCAGATTTCGCAAATGGAGGTTTCCAAGAAATCATCGAAGATGTAACAGTAGATGCGAAAAAAGTGAAAAAAGTAGTTTTCTGTTCAGGAAAAATCTACTACGATTTAGACAAAAAACGCCAAGAATTAGGTGATAAAGAAACTGCAATTATTCGTTTAGAGCAATTATATCCTTTAAATGAAGAAAAAGTAGATGCTATCATCTCTAAATTTGGTAATGCTAAATTGGTTTGGGCACAAGAAGAACCAGAAAATATGGGAGCTTGGATGTATATCTTACGTAAGTTAAGAAAATATCCATTCGACGTAGTTTCTCCAGCAGAAAGTGCTGCAACAGCACCAGGTTCAAGTAAACGTTGGGCTGCAATTTACGAAGAGGTAATTAATAAAGTATTCAATTAAAAAATAAAGCTAATAGATATGTTAGAAATGAAAGTCCCATCACCAGGGGAATCAATCACAGAAGTAGAGATCGCTACGTGGTTAGTAAAAGACGGTGATTACGTAGAAAAAGACCAAGCAATTGCAGAGGTAGACTCAGATAAAGCAACATTAGAATTACCAGCAGAAGAAAGTGGAATTATCACTTTGAAAGCGGAAGAAGGTGATGTTGTAGAAGTAGGACAAGTTGTTTGTCTTATTGATACATCAGCTGCTAAACCAGAAGGAGGAAGCGCTCCAGCTGCAGAAGCACCAAAAGCTGAGGTTAAAGAAGAAGTAAAAGCTGCTCCAGCTCCAGTTGCTACATCAGCACCTGCTGCTCCAGCTGCAACTTACGCTACGGGAACTCCATCTCCAGCGGCTAAAAAAGTTTTAGACGAAAAAGGTATCGATGCTTCTCAAGTAAAAGGTTCAGGACGTGACGGACGTATCACTCAAGATGATGCAGCTCGTTTTACACCAGCAATGGGAACTTCTACTCAAGGAACTCGTGCTCAATCAGAGAAAAAATTATCATCATTACGTCGTAAAATTGCACAACGTTTAGTTTCTGTTAAAAATGAAACTGCAATGTTAACTACATTCAACGAAGTTGATATGTCTGCAATTTTTGCTTTACGTAACCAATATAAAGACGAATTCAAAGCTAAACACGGTGTTGGTTTAGGATTCATGTCTTTCTTTACAAAAGCAGTTACACGCGCATTAGAGTTATACCCAGACGTAAACTCTATGATTGACGGTGACTACCAAGTAAAATTTGACTTTGCTGACGTTTCTGTTGCAGTATCAGGACCAAAAGGTTTGATGGTACCAGTAGTACGTAATGCAGAAAACTTAACTTTCCGTGGTGTTGAGCAATCTATCAAAGATTTAGCAATCAAAGTACGTGACGGAAAAATTTCTGTTGATGAAATGACAGGAGGTACATTTACAATCACTAATGGTGGTGTATTTGGATCTATGATGTCTACACCAATCATCAACCCACCTCAATCAGGTATCTTAGGAATGCACAATATTGTTGAGCGTCCAGTTGTTAAAAACGGACAAATCGTTATCGCTCCAATGATGTATGTTGCTTTATCTTATGACCACCGTATCATCGACGGACGCGAATCTGTAGGATTCTTAGTTGCAGTTAAAGAAGCGGTAGAAGATCCATTAAACGTATTAATGGGCGGTGACGCTAAAAGAGCTTTAGAATTGTAATACATAAAAACATTCTAACAATCCATAAATTGAAAGCCATTCGAAAGAATGGCTTTTTTGGTTTATAAGTTGAGATTACCTAATTCTCCTTTCCTCTTCATTTACTTTATTCTCTTTTGAGATAGTTTTATTTAAACGACCAAAATTATATTTAACACCAACTGATAGTTCTTGATAGTCGACTAAAAATAGGTTTTTAGAACTAATTTTATCATAATTCAGTGTTTCGCTAAATTTCATTTGTTTGAATAAATCATTGAAACGAATAGAAAAATCAAAGTTTTTGTATGATTTTGTCAATCCAAGGTTAACGATAACTTGAGAATTTCGATCATAAATTCCTTCTGTTCGTTTGCTTAGCCAATATCCATCAACCATGAAATTGAAATCTTTTCCCAATTTGAAATTATGATTAGAGTATAAATAGATATATGGAACGGATTTTTTAAGAACAGCTTTTTTATCAATTATTTTACTATAAATCATAGCTAAACTAATTTGTGTTGACCAAAATTTATATTCGAATGGAACATCCAAAGCAACAGAAATGTTTTTTTCTTTTTCGAAATTAATCGTTGTAAATGTTGAAATATTTCTCACATCATTATAAATTAATGTATAATTCATCGGATTTTTACTTTGATAATACGTCACATTCATGTTCCATTTTTTTAATGAATAATTCGCTGAAAATGTGTCGGTGTAAGTAGGTAAAATATTAAAATTTCCACTGTATTCGATATAAGGACTTCCGTACAAATTCCCAGAAGAAAGATTGCTGTAATTCGGTCTATCAATTGTACGTTTATAGTAAATTGTTAACGCATTTTTATTATCAAAAGTGTAATTAATTTCTGCATTCGGAAACCAATCGATGTATTTTTTATCAATATCCGAAAGTTGTTTTATTTCATCAAAACCTTTAGAATTAGTCGTTTCTGTTCTTAATCCAGCTTTATAATTCCATTTTTCATAATTTTTAGTGTATTGCAAATAGGCGGAAAGATTCAGTTCTTTGAAATTATAAAGAAATTCTTCTGATGATTGTTGAGGAAAAAATGTTTCATTATTCGTCTCAGATTTTGCATGCGTAAAACGTCCTCCAAATTCAATTTTTTGATCAGATTCAAACTTTTTCTCTACATCAAATTTTCCTGCAAAAACCTTAAGACGATATTTTTGATAGCGCGATTGATTGTATTCGACATCATTCTCATTAATCTTATTATAAAAATCATATGTTGTTCCTGTATTATAAATCGTGTATTGTAATCCTGTTAAAATACTTGCGTCAATTGATTGAATATTTTTATTGTAATTCACCAAAGTATTCACAAAATTTCGATGATTTTCATTATCATTTAACGTTAAAATAGATTGATTTTCATTGTTTTCGGTATATTCTGTTTTGGTATCAAGCAAACCTTTATCTTTTCTAAAATTTGAATTAATAGCAAACGAAAAATAATCTCCAGATTCATTTAATTCCTGAAAAAAGCTTGTGTTTACAATAAAATGTGGACGTTTAGTTTGCGATTTTATGAAATAATTGGACTGAATATTTTTGTCTTTTATGCGATAATCGAATCCATTTCCTTCCCACGGATTTAGTTGATTATAAGATGCGTTCAGTTTAAATTCGCTTTTATTTTTACGAATTTGAAAAGTCGAATTGAAATAATTATTAAACTTTCTTTTGAAAGATAATGTTTCTTGCAAAGTCAATTTTAAACCTTCTTTTTTACTTTTCTTTAGATTAATTTTTACGATAGATTTTCCATTTGCTTCATATTTAGCAGAAGGGTTTTTGATAATTTCAATCGATTTTATATCCTCAATTGCTAAACTTGAAATGGTAGAAAAATCAACTTGTTGATCGTCCAAATACAACAAAGGATTTCCTTTTCCAATAATTGTCAATGTTTCTTGATCTGCGCCCAACATGACGCTTGGTAATTTTGAAAATAATTCTTTGGTTGTAGCAAGTTTATTAAAATTTGAATTAGCGACATCAATAGTATAATTGCCATTTTCTATTTTGAAAGTTTCCTTTTTTCCATTGATTACAACTTCATTAATTTGTACAGTTTCATCAATATTTAAGTGAAATGTTTTATTTTCATTCAAATAAAAAGGTTCTTCATCTTGAATTTTATTGTCATAAATAACTGAAATTGAATAAGTTTTTGGTTCTAAATTTTCAAAGTTAAAATTTGAATTTTTAGTTTCAATTGTTTGAATAACATTTTGAAATTCATCGTATAAAATAACTTTTGCGTGAATTGTTTTTGATTTATTTTCTGATGAAATATTTCCTGTAATCGAATATTTTTCTTGTGCAAAAGCAAAAGAACTAATCAAAATGAGAATTAATTGTAAAAATTTCATAATATAATTGTGTTGATTATTGTTTTACTTACATTTAGAGGAAGTAAAATTTTTGTTTGAACAATTTTAATTTATATTTTTAAATGTTTTTTATCAACTTGGTGTCAAATGATAATTGTTTACAATGTTATTCAAATTAAAGAAATACAATATGTTACGTTTTATAATTTCAGAAAATAGGTTTCTTAAATTTATCACAGTTATTCTATTCATATTCAGTTCAATAAATATGTTTGGAAAAACACAAAATGATAAAGCTGAATTTTTGCGTCAAAAAAATAATGATTTGGTTGAAGAAAATCTTCGAATTATTGATTCTACGATTTCAACAGCTTATCGATTGAATGATAAAGTTGTGTTGAGTGAAGCTTATATCGAAAAAGGAAATTATTTTTTGGAGCAGCGTAATTACAATAATGCTTTGAAAAATTTTACTATTTCAAAGGAATTATCAACTGAAATAAAAGATGATTTTACATTTTATTCTTCGCTTGTTGGAATTGCTAAAACAAAGGAAAACTTACATGAAACAAAGGAATCTATAGTCTTGTACGAAACTTCTTTACCTTATTTCGAAAAGCATAAAGAGCAACCAAAATCGTTCAGCATTTATCTCTCAATTCTTGGGAAATTGTCTTATTTATATAGCAAAACAAATCATCTGAACAAAAGTGATTATTACAATAAAATTGAATTATCTGAAACGGTTGATACAGCAAATTATCAATATGCATTGAAGAATAAGGGAATTATTGATTTCTACAAAAAAGATTATAATTCAGCATTTAATACATTGAAAAAAGCGCAACAAACTTTCTGGAAGCAAAATGATATTAAATGGTATGTGATTTCGGAGCAATTTTTAGGTGAAATTTTATATCAACAAAAGCGAAATAAAGAAGCAATCCAATATTTTGAAAATGTTGTAGAATTCTCAAAACAATATAAAATTCTTGATGAAGAATTGCGACTTTCTTATGAAAGAGTGGTTGAATATAATGAGAAGTATGGAAATAATCGAGATAAATTATTATCTGTTAATAATTTATTGTCTTTTGATAGTTTATTTTATGTGGCTGATCATACTGTTTTGAAACCAAATCTTGAGAAATATGAAAATACATTCTTGAAAACTGAAAGAAATTTATTGAAAGAAAAGAATCAAAACTTTAAAAAAACTTCATTTTTTGGTTTGGTTGCAATTCTAATTTTTGGTGGAATTGTTTTTTATAAAATGAATCAAAAACATCAAAAAAAGAAGAATTATTTACAAAAATGTCTTGATGAAATAATGATAATTGAAGCAGATATCAAGGAAGAAAATCAAGTAGAAAAAACAAAATTTGAGGTTGAAATTGATGAAGATTTCGAACAAAGTTTGCAATTATTTGAAGAACAAAAGTTATTTCTAAATCCAAAATTTTCGTTGAATGATTTGGTTCTAGAATTGAACGCCAATCGAACAATTGTGTCATATTATATTAATCGTTCGAGATCGAAAAATTTTAACCAATATATCAATGAATTGAGAATTAATCATCTTTTGAAACGAATTGAAAATGAGCCAAATCTCAAAAAATACACAATTGATTCGTTGGCAGAAGAAACAGGTTTTAATTCGAGAAAGACTTTTTCAGATGCTTTTTTGGAACATACAGGTTTTCGTCCGTCTCAATATTTACGGAATATTCTTGAATAAAAAAAGCAATCCAATTGGATTGCTTTTTTACTATTATATGAAATTGATTAATT
This sequence comes from Empedobacter sp. GD03739, assembly GCF_029843245.1. Classification (NCBI taxonomy): domain Bacteria; kingdom Pseudomonadati; phylum Bacteroidota; class Flavobacteriia; order Flavobacteriales; family Weeksellaceae; genus Empedobacter; species Empedobacter sp. GD03739. The sequence continues at coordinate 75,799 of NZ_JAOCHX010000006.1, forward strand.
GACTTTACTTAATGTACGAATTCTAATTTCTTGTAAAACATCTTCTACAGACATTCCTACATATGCACCTTCTTCTACAATTGGGTATAATTGATCGTAAGACATAATACGTGTATTGTCGATACGTAAATTTACGTGATAACGATTGAAATCTCTGTGAGATTTAACACCTGTTGCAGAAATTAACTCAGATAAAATATGCATTGTTTTCTTGTGGAAATTATACATACGAGTTGCTTTATCTTCTACGTCTAAACCTTTCATTAATTCACGATCTTGCGTCGCAACACCAACAGGACATGTATTTGTATTACATTGTAATGCTTGGATACATCCTACAGCCATCATCATTGCACGAGCCGAATAAACTAAATCCGCACCAATAGCCATTGCACGAGCAATGTGGAAAGAAGAAATAATTTTTCCAGAAGCTACAACACGAATATCTTTTTTAAGACCATAACCACGTAAAGTATCAACTGCAAAAGCTAAACCATCTAACAAAGGCATACCTAAAGAGTTTGAAAACTCTACAGGAGCAGCTCCAGTTCCTCCTTCACCACCGTCAATTGCAATATAATCTGGTTTGATACCCGTTTTAATCATTGCTTCACAAATCTCGATAAACTCACGTTTAATCCCAATACACAATTTAAATCCAACTGGTTTTCCACCTGATAATTCTCTTAATTGTTTGATGAAATGTAACATTCCTTCTGCATCAGAGAAAGCTGAGTGAGATGGAGGAGAATCAACAGTTGTATATGGTTCTACAGCACGAATCTTAGCGATTTCTGGAGTATTTTTATTTGCTGGTAAAATTCCTCCGTGACCTGGTTTTGCACCTTGAGAAATTTTCAACTCAATCATTTTTACATTTGGTAAAGTAGCACGCTCTACATACTTATCTGGATCGAAACCACCATCAGCTGCACGACATCCAAAATATCCTGTACCAATTTGCCAAATCAAATCTCCACCTGGCTGTAAGTGATATGGAGAAATTCCCCCTTCACCTGTATTGTGCGCAAAGTTTCCTAATTTGGCTCCTTTGTTCATTGCTAATACAGCATTTTCACTTAACGAACCGAAAGACATTGCAGAAATGTTTAATAAACTTGCTAAATAAGGTTGTTTACATTCACTTCCACCAACTTTTACACGTGGATCATCAGCATGTTTGATTTTTCCTGCATACATCGAGTGATTTAACCACTCATATCCTGGTTCATAAACATCTAATTGCGTCCCAAAAGGAACTGTGTCAATTACATTTTTTGCACGACGATACACCATACTACGCATCAAACGGTCAATAGGTTTCCCTTCAGTATCCGTTTCAACAAAGTATTGCATAATTTCTGGACGAATACTTTCTAACAAATAACGTCCATGTCCAATAATTGGAAAGTTTCTTCTGATAGCGTGTTTTGTTTGCGAGATATCTGCAAATCCTAAAGCAATCAAAGGAAGAATAATTATTAAAGACCATAAGATACCTGGCCAAAAATAAGAGATTACTCCAATTGCAACAAGAGTAACGATAGATCCTACTACGAAAAGTTGTCTTACTTTCATAAGTAAAAATTTAAATGATTTTGATTAAAAATTTGGTGTCAAATATATCTAAAAAAACTCGGTTTAACGCCTATATTTCTGAAATAATTTCTTTTAAATTGTTGATTTCAAACGTTAGAGAAAACCCATTATTTCAAATAAGTTAACAATTATCTAATGTCGTGAAATAAAATGAAATATTATTTAGATTTTTTTAAAAGATGTTCAAACTTTTTGAGAAATGTCAAAGGAATTATTCTTTATAAACTCTCGTTAAATCTAATAATTTGATAGGTCCCATCGAAAAATTCTTAACTTTTTTATTCAAAAATAACGTCGTTTGATCATAAAATAATGGCAAAATTGGAGCGTTTTGCATCATCAATGCATCCATTTTTTGATAAATTTTGGCACGTTCGTCTGAATTATTAGTCAAAAATGCTTGTTCATACATTTTATCAAATTCACCATTTTTGTAATGTGAATAATTTGGTCCTTCTGGCGCAAAGTTTTTCGAATAATATAAGGACAAAAAGTTTTCGGCATCTGGATAATCTGCGCCCCAATTTGCACGAAACAACGTAAATTTCCCTGTTGCTTTTCCATCACGCATTGTTGGTCCAGGTACAACATTCACTTTTATCGGTAAACCTAATTTCGCCATTTCCGCCGCAATATATTCGCAAACATCTACATATTCTTGCACTGTTGTCAGCTCGATTGGCGTAATTTTTCCGTTCGTTTTTTTATAGCTATTGATTAATTCGCGTGCTTTTTCGGGAGAATATTTGTAACCACTTTCGGGAGAATAACCTGGTAAACCTTTCGGAATGAAACCTCCATCTGCTTCAAAAGCTTGCCCTTTCATCATATATTTGATGATTTTGTTTTTATCAACTCCATAATTTAAGGCTTGACGCAATTTCAAATCAATTGCATTTGGTGCATCAAGGTAAAAACATAAATAAACGGTACTTAAATAAGGAACTTTTTGAATCGTTAAAATATTCGAATATTTTGGATTCAGATCACCGATTGGATTTAGAATTTCGTCTTTATAAGAAGGATCCAAATCTGCCATCATATCCAAATTACCTTTGATTAATTCTAAAAATTCTGAATTTTTTTCAGGTAAAAAAGATAAATTAACCGCTTCTAAATATGGTAAACGTTGACCTTTTTCATCAAATTCGAAATACTTTGGATTTTTTCTGAAAACCATTTTTACGTTATCTTCCCAAATCTTAAATTGAAAAGGACCCGTACCAATTGGATGTCTCAAGAATTCTTCGTTTCCATTTTTGAACAATTCTTTCGGAACAACCGAAGCATATTTCATCGAAATTAATCCCAAAAATGCAGGATAAGCCTCTTTTAATTTAATTTCAAAAAGTGTATCATTTATCGCTTTATATGAATCAATATTATTCATAATCCAACCTCCAGAACCTCCAGCTTTCGGATCTTTTAAACGATTAAAACTATACTCGAAATCTGAAGCCGTTACAATTCGAGTCGAATCTTTTCCGAAAGCTTCATGTTTATGAAAAAAAACATCATTTCTCAAAGTAAAAGAATACGTTTTTCCATCTTCAGAAATTGTCCAAAATTTTGCAATATCTGGCTGAATTTCTAGTTCGTTATCAATCTTCACTAAACTATTGTACATTAAATTGCATGCCCAATTATTGGCTTGTGTACGTGCATTGATAGGATCTAAAGAAGAAATATTATCGTAACGATTTAATTTAAATACTTTGTTTTCATCGATTTCAATTTTCTTAGAACACGAAAATATTGAAACGAATAACATAATGTAGATAAAGTATTTAGTCATTTTGAATAGCTGATTTATTTATGTTTCAAAACTATGGATAATTTCTTAAATTTGCAGCTATGAATAATCAAACTAAAACAGTTGCATTTCATACATTGGGATGTAAACTTAATTTTTCTGAAACTTCGACGATCGCAAGAAACTTGAAAGATAATGGATATCAGAAGGTTGAGTTTACAGATTCTGCGAATGTGTACGTGATAAATACATGTTCGGTAACCGCAAATGCAGACAAAGAGTGCAGAACGATTGTGAAAAATGCAATGAAAGCAAATCCAGAAGGTTTTGTTGTCGTTGTAGGTTGTTATGCGCAGTTGAAACCGCAAGAAATTGCGGAAATGGAAGGTGTTGATTTGGTTTTAGGAGCTGCAGAAAAATTTAATATTGCTGAATATTTAGACGATATCAATAAAAAAGAAGAAACAATTGTACATTCTTGTGAGATTGAAGAAGCCGATTTTTACGTTGGTTCATACTCAATCGGTGATCGTACGCGTGCTTTTTTGAAAGTGCAAGATGGTTGCGACTACAAATGTACGTATTGTACAATTCCTTTGGCTCGTGGAATTTCGCGTTCAGATACAGTAGAAAATGTTATCAAAAATGCGAATGAAATTGCACAAAAAGGAATCAAAGAAATTGTATTAACGGGTGTAAATATTGGTGATTACGGTAAAGGTGAATTCGGGAATAAAAAACACGAACATACTTTCTTGGAATTGGTACAAGAATTAGATCAAGTTGATGCGATAGAACGAATCAGAATTTCTTCGATTGAACCAAATTTATTAAAAAATGAAACAATTGATTTTGTTTCAAAAAGTAATCGATTTGTTCCGCATTTCCATATTCCATTACAATCTGGTAGCGATGAGATTTTGAAGAAAATGAAACGTCGTTATTTATCTAATCTTTATTTAGATCGTGTAACAAAAATTCGCGAAGTGATGCCAAATGCGTGTATTGGTGTAGATGTAATTGTTGGTTTTCCAGGAGAAACAGAAGAATTGTTTATGGAAACATATAATTTCTTAAACGAATTACCAATTAGCTATTTACATGTATTTACTTATTCGGAGCGTGATAATACAGAAGCGATCGAATTTGAAGGAGTTGTAGATCAAGGAGAACGTAAACGTCGTAATAAAATGTTACGAATTTTATCAGAGAAAAAACGTCAAGCTTTTTATCAGTCTCAATTAAATTCTACTCAAAAAGTGCTTTGGGAACATGATAATAAAGACGGGAAAATGTTTGGTTTTACAGAAAATTATGTAAAAGTTCAGACAGATTTTAATCCTGAATTAGTCAACGAAACGCAAATTGTAGATTTGGTTAGAATCAATCACAATGGAATTGTTGAAGTGAAAATTCAAGAGTTAGAATTAGCAAAATAAAATTGTAAATATTAGTTAAAAAGAAGTTCATGTATTTTGAGCTTCTTTTTTTTTTGATTTACCTTTACATTTAGGAATAATAATTGTAGTTTTAAATAAAAAATCAAGGTCATGAAAATTATACACTTTACTTTTATAATTTTGTTGTCATTATTTGTAACAAGCTGTGGAACAGTTCAAGTAAGTACAGATTACGACAGATCAACAAATTTTGCTTCATATAAAACTTATACTTTTCACCAAAAAGGATTAGATAAGTTAAAGGTTAACGATTTGGATAAGAATCGACTAATTAAAGCAATTGATGCACAAATGGCTACAAAAGGATTTACAAAAGTAAGTTCTGATGCAGACTTAGTCATTAATTTATTGACAAGTTCTAAAGAACAAGTTTCTGTAAATAATAACAATTGGGGCTACGGTCCTTATGGTTACTATGGCGGATATTACGGCGGAAATAGCGTTTCTTCTTATCAAGCAGGAACAATTGTAATAGACATTATTGATGATAAACGTAATATATTGGTTTGGCAAGGTGTTGGTTCTGATCTTAATTTGAGTAATATCAGTGCTAAAGCGGAAAGAATCCCGAAAGCAATTGAAGAAATTCTTGCTAAATTTCCTCCTCAACCAAAAAAATAAATTTTCGAAAATAATATAGAAAGTTCTTCATTTGGAGAGCTTTTTTTATGAAATGAAGTTTGTATTAAAAAAAGCTTTAATTTTGTTAAAATTATACAATAACTTATGAAAAATTTAAAAACCAATCTATTAAGTTTATTTCTTTTAAGTTTATCTACTTTTTCTTTTGCTCAAATCGAATTTGGAGTTAAAGGAGGTGTTGGACTTAGTAACACAACTATTGTTCATGGAGTTTCTAAAGAGAGAGTTGGATTTTTAGTTGGAGGAGTTGCAAAATATCAATTAACTACTCGAAACGAAAATCATTATTTACAAGCCGAAGTTTTATATACTACTCAAGGTGAATATTCGTTATATAAAGAAGGTGGAGAGAAATACAAAGCTTTCTTAAATTATATCAATATTCCAATTATGTATAAATACTATTTTGATGATCAAGGAAAAGATTTCTTCGTTGAAGGTGGTCCTCAATTAGGTTTCAAAGTATCAGAAAAATTTGATGAAAATGAACCTGAAAGAGAAAATAATGTTCCAAAATCGTTTGATTTAGCTTTTAATATCGGTGGAGGTTATTCTATTGATAGAAAATACGAAATTAATTTACGCTATCAATATGGTTTAATAGATACTTACGACTATAAACGTTGGGATAATGGAACAAATCGTTCATCATTTTTAACTTTAGGAATTACATATTTCTTCAAATAAATTCAAAACCGCTTTATAGCGGTTTTTTTATTATCTTGTTTTAAAATTTAGTCAATGAATTTTAAACAAATTATTATTTTAGGTTTTTTCTTAATTAGTAGTAATCTATTTGCACAAAATACAATTAAAGGAAAAGTGATTGATGAAAAATCGCTTCCAATTATTAATGCTGAAATCTATGTCGATAATTCTACGATTAAATCAAAAACGAACGAAAAAGGTGAATTTGAACTAAGTCTTCCTAATGGACAATATAACTTAATTGTTCGTGCAAGTTTGTTTGAAAATTATATTTTGAATGTTAATACAAATCAAATTACATTTTATAAAGTAGTTTTAGAACCTGAAGTGGTAGCGTTGCAAGAAACAGTTGTTCAAGCAATATCTAAAGAAGATTGGTTGTATTATTATCAGACTTTTTTGAAATTGTTTTTGGGAAGTAATGAAGCTGCTAAAAAATGTAAAATCGAAAATCCTAAAGATTTGAGGTTTAAATATGATAAAAATACACAACAATTATCTGCTACTTCTAGAAATCCTTTAATTATTACAAACAATTACTTAGGTTATAAAATAGAATATGATTTGGTTGATTTTAATATTAATTTCAAGTCAAATTATGTCTTAACTCTTGGAACAGCACTTTTTACTGAGCTAAAATCATCAGCTTCTAAAGAAAAAAAATGGCAAGAAAATCGTCGTAAATCTTATTTAGGAAGTGTGACTCATTTTATGAAAGCAGTTTATGATAATAAAATTGAGGAAGAAGGATATGATATAAAACGATTGATTCGCAAGGATAATCCAGAATATATAAAGTTTAAAGAAGAAACTTTGTTAGGAGGTAGAATCGTAGGTAAAGTTCCTCCAAAAATTATTACTTATTTAGTTAATCAAAAAGTTCCATCTGATAGTTTGAAAATCGTTGATAATAATAATCAGTATCTTAATTTTAAAGGATTATATTCAGTTGAATACAAAAATGAAAAAGAGGATTTGGACTATGCAAAACAGAATGGTGCAAAATATATTTCGAACCAACTTTCTATTTTCGCTATAAAAAGCGATTTATTAAAAATTGAAGAAAATGGTACATATTACCATCCTGCTAATTTGGTTGTTGAAGGATATTGGAGCTGGGAAAAAATAGCAAACATGGTTCCTATGGATTATAAAATTGAGTAATATTTAAAACCTATTTCTTAATTCCATAATATCCATGACTTTTCTTTATTGCCCATTTTTCTTTAAAATGAATCCATTTTAGTTGAAAAATCTTGCGCATTAACTTATCTGTATAGCGCATAATAAATACATGATAAATGGTATTCATCACTTGAAAAAACTCATTAGGAAAGGCGCGTAAAGACATTGAAAATCCTGCTTCTAAATAACGATTATAATGCCAATAACCACGTGGGATAAATAAAGCATCGCCATGATTCATGACAAAATCAAAACCTTTTGCGTGTTTCAAAGCTGGGAATTTTTCGTAATCGGGATGATCATAATCAATTTCGTAAATTGTATGTACCGAAAGTGGAACTTTATATAAAGCTTTGGATTGTTTTGGATCAAACAACAAAATTCGTTTATCACCTTGGAACTGAAAATGAATGAAATCCGTCATATCGACATCATAATGCATCAAAACTTTAGCTTCACTTCCTCCAAAAAATAGTGTAGGCAAACGTTCAAAATATTTTAAACCTAGATCAGGATAAGTGAAATTTTTGAGTAATTCGGGAATTTTATCTTTGATGATAAAAAAGAAAATTCTCAAATCAGAGGGTTCTTTTTTGATTAAATCCACATATTCATTAAACTTCATATGTGTAGCAGGAGTGTCCGAACTTTTGTTAGCGTCAGCAGGTTTGCTATCGTATAAAGGTACAATTTGTTCTCCAGCTTTTTCTTTGATATAATCGAGATTCCATTTGTCAAAATCTTTCCAATTCTTTGCATAACCTTTCAATAACAAAGGTTTCCTTTTTTTGAGATAATTTTTGATGAAATCTTCTTTCGAAATTGATTCAACTGTATCAATAGTCTGAAATTGCATGCGTTTTAAAGTATTGGATTACTCAAAAATAGAGAATCTATCTGAATTAAAAACAAAAAAGCCAACATATTGTTGACTTTTCATTTATTCTGTTTCTTTAACCATTCGAATCAGATGCGCCATATTCCGAATTACACTATTGTGTTTTTTTACAAATGGATTTTCTTTGTTCCAAACGTATCCTGCTAAAACAGCACAAATTTTTTCTTTGACATCAGGATTTTCAGGTTGATGGAAAAATAATTCTTGCAAATTTCCTGTGTACCATTCTTGCACATAAGTGGTGAAAACATCGATACCTTCTTTCATATAATCTTCGTAATCTGTCTGCCAGTCTACTTTTTCGCCATTTATTTCTTTAATAGCAAGTTTAGCAGCTTTCAAACCACTTTCTGTTGCGAAACAAACACCAGAAGAGAAAACAGGGTCTAAAAACTCGGTACTATTTCCTGTCAAAACATAACCATCTCCATACATTTTAGTCACCGCAGCGGAATAATTTTTTAACCAAATTGGGTTAAATTCAAATGGTAAATCACCAAAACGATTGACGTAAAAATCGGATTTTTGAATTGCATTTTGCAAAGCTTCTGTTGTATCTTGATTGGTTGATAATTGATTGATATAATCTGTTGGGCCAACGATCCCTACACTTGTTTTTCCATTCGAAAAAGGAATTACCCACAACCAAACTTTCGTTTCAATAATATCAAAAGAAATCTGCGTTCTTTCTTGACCTTCAGAGCGACGAACATCATTAATATGTGTGAAAATTGCTGAATGTGGATTTAGTTTTGATGGACTATCAATATTTAATAATCGTGGTAAAACGCGTCCATATCCACTCGCATCAATCAAAAATTTTGCATTGATTTGATACGTTTCTCCATTTTGTTTTTTTACAGTTGTAATCGATTTTTTTCCTTCAAATTGAACATCAATTACTTCTTCATTAAAACGCAAATCTGCACCTTTGTCTATAATTGCATCAGCTAAAGTCATGTCGAAATCAGCACGCGGAACTTGCCAAGTCCAATCTTGTCCTTTCCCAAACTTTTTACTGAAATCGAAAATACAAATTTGTTCGCCTCGAATAAATCTCGCACCAGGTTTTACTTCGAAATTTTGTTTCTCTAAATAAGGTAACAATCCAGCTTCTTCAAAATGATCCATAGAGCGAGGGATCAAACTTTCACCAACAACAATTCTGGGAAATTGAGTTTTTTCTAAAACAATAACTTTAATGTTTTTTTCTCTTAAATAGGCTGCTGCAACCGATCCCGAAGGTCCTGCACCAATGATTAAAACATCTGTATTTTCAATCATGACTTTTTGTATAGTTTTTTAATTATTTTTGCAACTGATTGAGGGAGTAAATAACCAAAATCGATAAATCTTTTACCTAATCAATAACATGACAAAATTAACAATTGACACTATAGAAAACATACTTTTTGAGAATAAAAAATTATTGCTTGATAAATCAACATTTGATCGTGTGGAGAATAGTTTTAAATTTTTAAAAGAATTTTCAAAAAATAAAATAATTTACGGCGTAAATACAGGTTTTGGACCAATGGCACAATATCGTATTGAAGATGAAAATACAATTCAGCTTCAATATAATCTAATCAGAAGTCATTGTACAGGAATTGGAGAACCGTTGACGTTAGACCAAACAAAAGCTGCGGTTATTGCACGTTTTAATACGCTTTCGTTGGGATATTCTGGGATTCATCCTTCAGTTTTAGTATTGATGCAAGAATTAGTAAACCGTGATATTTTACCTGTCATTTATCAACATGGAAGCGTTGGTGCTAGTGGAGATCTGGTTCAATTGGCGCATTTGGCTTTGACATTAATTGGAGAAGGAGAAGTTTTTTATAAAGGAGAAATCAAATCGACGAAAGAAGTGTTTGAACTTGAAAATCTTCAACCAATAGAAGTTCATATTCGCGAAGGTTTATCAATTATGAACGGAACTTCGGTAATGACGGGAATTGGAATGGTAAATTTGATTAAAGTTAATCAATTAATTAATCTTTCGATTACGTTAAGCTCGATGATGAATGAAATTGTACAATCTTTTGATGATCATTATTCAAAACCGTTGAACGAGGCTAAACAACATGTTGGTCAACGTTATGTGGCGAATAAAATGACCGATTTTTTGAATGATAGCAAATTAGTCAAAAAACGTGCAGACGAATTATATCAAGAACGTACTGAGAAAATTTTTGAAGAAAAAGTACAAGAATATTATTCGTTGCGTTGTGTTCCTCAGATTTTAGGACCAATTTATGATACTTGGAATGCCGCGAAAGAAGTACTAGAAAATGAAATAAATTCGGCGAGTGATAATCCAATTATCGATGTTGAAAATCAAACTGTTCATCATGGAGGAAATTTTCATGGCGATTATGTTTCATTAGAATTGGATAAATTAAAATTGGCTGTTACGCGTCTATCAATGCTAAGTGAACGTCAATTAAACTATTTAGTCAATCCAAAAATCAATAATATTTTACCACCTTTTGTCAATTTAGGAACGCTTGGTTTTAATTTCGGTTTGCAAGCTGCTCAATTTACGGCGACTTCTACAACAGCTGAAAATCAAACACTTTCTACGTCAATGTATGTGCATAGTATTCCAAACAACAATGATAATCAAGATATTGTGAGTATGGGAACAAATGCGGCTACGATTTGTGCAAAAGTGATTGATAATACGTTCGAAGTGTTGACGGTTCAGAGTATGGCTGTAACGCAAGCGATAGAATTTTTACAAATACAAGATAAATTATCTTCGAAAGGAAAAGCTTTTTATGATTCGATTCGTAAAATTGTTCCTGTATTTAAAGAAGATGAGGTGATTTATCCTTATCTTAAGGAAGTTAAAAAATATTTACTAAATAATAAAGTAAACTAAAGCATGAAATGTGCAATTGTAACAGGTGGTTCTCGTGGAATTGGAAAAGCAATTTGTTTGAAAATTGCAGAAGAACATGATTATCATCTTTTGATAAATTATAATTCGAATGAAGCTGCTGCGTTAGAGACTTTGAAAGAAGTGGAAGCGTTAGGTGGAACAGGAGAAATTTTAAAATTTGATGTGGCTGACGCAAATCAAACGCAACAAGTTTTAACCGAATGGACAGAGAAAAATACAAATGCAATTGTAGAAGTAATTGTAAACAATGCAGGGATTACGAAAGATAATTTGTTTATGTGGATTTCACAAGATGATTGGTCAAATGTGATTAATACGAGCTTGAATGGTTTTTACAACGTAACTCATTTCTTTATTAATCCATTATTGAGAAATAGATTCGGAAGAATTGTCAATATAGTTTCTGTTTCCGGTTTGAAAGGAACGCCAGGACAAACCAATTATTCTGCTGCAAAAGCTGCTGTGATAGGAGCGACGAAAGCATTGGCACAAGAAATAGCAAAACGTAATGTAACGGTGAATGCTGTTGCGCCAGGTTTTATCGAAACGGATATGACAGATGAATTGGATCAACAAGAATTAAAGAAGCTGATTCCAGCCAATCGTTTTGGAAAAGCCGAAGAGGTTGCCGATTTGGTAAGCTTTTTGGTTTCTAAAAAATCGAGTTATATCACGGGAGAAGTTATTAATATAAATGGAGGAATTTATTCTTAGATAAAATGAGCCAAAGAGTCGTAATAACAGGAATGGGTATCTATTCTTGCTTAGGAACATCATTAGAAGAAGTAACAGAATCTTTGCGTCAAGGAAAATCAGGGATTATTTTTGATGAAGAACGCAAAGAATTTGGCTTTAAATCTGCTTTGACAGGAACTGTTCCTGCACCAGATTTGAAACCTTTTTTGAATCGTAGACAACGAATTACAATTGGTCAAGAAACAGAGTTTGCGTATATGGCAACTTTAGAAGCGTTGAAAAATGCTAATTTGACGGAAGAATATATCAAGACTAACGAGGTTGGAATTATATATGGAAATGATAGTGTTTCGAAAGCAATTATTGATGCAATAGATATTGTTCGCGAGAAAAAAGATACTGAATTAATTGGTTCTGGAGCGATTTTCAAGTCAATGAATTCCACTGTAACCATGAATCTTGCGACAATTTTTGAATTGACTGGAATCAATTTTACGATTAGTGCAGCTTGTGCAAGTGGCTCGCATTCGATTGGATTAGGTTATATGATGATCAAAGATGGTCTGCAAGATATGATTATTTGTGGAGGAGCACAGGAAATCAATAAATATGCAATGGCAAGTTTTGATGGTTTGGGTGTTTTTTCCGAAAATGAAGCAAATCCTACACAAGCTTGTCGTCCTTTTGATAAAAATCGTGATGGATTGGTGCCGAGTGGAGGTGGAGCAACATTGATTTTAGAAAGCTATGAATCCGCAGTAAAACGTGGTGCGCCAATTATTGCTGAGGTTTTGGGTTATGGTTTTTCATCGAATGGTGGACACATTTCTACGCCAAATGTAGATGGGCCAGCAATTGCGATGAATAGAGCGTTGAAACAAGCAAAAATTTCTGCTGATGAAATTCAATATATCAATGCACATGCGACTTCTACGCCAGTTGGTGATGCGAACGAAGCAAAAGCGATTGACCAAGTTTTTGGAAAAACGAAACCTTTTGTAAGTTCTACAAAATCGATGACGGGACACGAATGTTGGATGGCAGGAGCAAGTGAGATTATTTATTCTAACTTAATGATGATGAATAACTTTATTGCACCAAATATTAATTTCGAAGAAGCAGACGAAGATTCAGCTAAATTAAACATTGTTAAAGAAACCTTAAATAAAGAATTTGATGTATATTTGTCGAATTCTTTTGGATTTGGTGGAACGAATTCTGCCTTAGTAATTAAAAAATTTAACTCCTAATATGGTGAAAAGTAAAATCGCTGAAAAATTAAATGCTATCTTAATTGATGAATTTGAAGTTGATCCTTCTGTGATTTCAGAGGAAAAAAATATTAAAGAATCTTTAGATTTAGATAGTTTGGACTATGTTGATTTAGTGGTAATCATTGAATCTAATTTCGGTGTGAAATTAATTAAAGAAGATTTTCAAAATATGATAACTTTTGAAGATTTCTATGCAATTGTAGAACAAAAGTTAGAGAATAAATAACAGATATGAAACAATGGGATGGTCGTTCTAAAGGAACGGTCCTGGGATACAAAATATTTGTCAACGTTATGAAAAAGCTCGGAATTAAGGCTGCTTACTCAGTCTTAATTTTTGTAGCTTTTTATTATTTTATAACGGCTTATAGTAGTAACAAATCTATTTACGAATACTTTCGTTATCGATTAAATTTTTCGGTTTTCAAATCAATTTTAAGTGTTTACAAAAGTTACTATACTTTTGGACAAACCTTGATTGATAAAACAGCGATTAATGCAGGTTTACGTAACAAATATTCGTACGAATTTGATGGAATAGAATTATTAAGAAATCTATTGAATCAAAAACAAGGCGGAATCTTAATAAGTGCACATGTTGGTAATTTCGAAGTAGCCGAACATTTTTTTGCAGATATTGACTTTGATTGTCAAATTAATTTGGTTACAACAGATTTAGAACGAAATGTTATCAAAGAATATTTAGAAAGTATTTCGAAGAAACCTTCGGTAAAGTTTATCTTGATTCAAGAAGATTTATCTCATATTTTCGAAATAAATAATGCGCTTAGTCGAAACGAATTAATTTGTTTTACAGGAGATCGTTATTTCGAGGGAAATAAAACGATGTCAGAAGTGCTTCTTGGAAAACAAGCTAATTTTCCTGCAGGACCATTTTCTATTGCTTCTCGCTTGAAAGTGCCCGTTGCTTTTGTGTATGTAATGAAGGAAAAAAATTTACACTATCATTTATATGCGCGTCAAGCAAATTTCAAACATCGTGATGCAAATGCACTTTTGAAAGAGTTTTGCGTCAATCTAGAAACCATTGTAAAAAAATATCCTTATCAATGTTTTAATTCCAAAATGATTAAAACCTCCGATAAAACTGCTAAATTTTGGCTATAAAACATTGTTTTTCGATTTTGAACTTTAGGTGATTTCGCTTGATATCATTGGTGAAACGAAGCCTGATTAATTCAAGTTTTGAAAGAATAATTGTTTGATAGGTATTGAGTTTCAATGTTAAATTTAGGTAAATATGATTATATTCATGTGAATTATTTAAAGTGGTCATTAAAAATATTATTTTATTTGAAATCAATTTAAACAATTACATGAAAAACTTATTTAAAATTTCTACAGGTATTTCTGAAATGCCTATTGCTCAACAAAAAAACATTTCTGGTGGTTTTTGGGATGACACTATCGGTTTATCTACTGTTATTATAGATCCAGATCCAGATTGGCCATCTTTTAGTTTCCCTTCGTCAACACCTCCTACATATGGTAGTGGTGGAGGAGGTGGAAATGAACCAGATCCTGAAGATAATGATAATATAAAAGATCCAGAAAAAGCTCTTGAACAAATAGAAACTAAGATTAATGAAAAGATTTTAGACATGAAATTATATTTAAAATTAGGAGCAAAAGAATTAGATGCTAAAGATATTCAGAAAGCTATTGATGGATATGAAAAAACTCTGAAAACAATAGAATTAATGAAAAATTCTGATAATAAATATAGGATAGATGTTAAGGATAATCATGATAATGATCCTAAACATTCTAATGGGGAATTTTATTATGATAAAAAAACAGGAGAATATGTTATTCTTATAGAAGGAACAGGGGAAGCTCATCTTCCTATATTAGTTCATGAATTAGAACATGTAGATCAATTTGAAAATGGAGAATTAGGATTTAATGAAGATGGGAGTTTTTCTGCATATGATGCTCAGGACGAAATGGATGCTTATCAACAACAGGAAAATTTTTACTTTAACCCTATTGACGGATATAAAGAAGTAAATTCTGATAATTTTTGGGATGATTACAATAAAGGAGGGGTCTATGATTATTTAAAACCTAAAGAAAATGGTGGTAATGATGGAGATACAGATATTCCAAGTTCATATAGTAGATCTTAAAAAAAAAATATAATTATGAAAAAAATTTTTTTAATTACTTCAATATTTTCTTTTTCTTGTATGTTTGCTCAAGAAAAAAAGTTACTACCATCTTCTATAAAGATGTTAATAGATGAATCAAACATAAAAAAAGAAAATATAATAGATTTACAAACATATATAGAAGAATACTATATAAATGCAAGTAAATATTTTAATAAAGGAGCTTTACCAATAGTTGAAAAAGGGGAATATTCTGTACTTTTAATTGATGAAAAAGACAATAAAATTATTAAAAAATCTTCGGATTTTAAAAATATAGATCCTTCTAAAATAAAAGAGTTTACCTATGAAAAATCTGCTAAAGCTGAATATTTAGGAGGTTATTTTGGGGCTAATTTTGGAGTTATTTCTATTAAATTAAGAAAATAATAAAGTTGAAAGTTTACGATAAAAATAAGGTTCTAGAAGTTTCTAGAGCCTTATTTTATGAAAAATATCCTGATGCGGACTGTTTTGTTTTGACAGGTAGTCAGCTAGAAGAAGAATTTGTATCTATTGTAAGTGATATTGATATCTTAATAATTGATTCTAACTTATCAGGTGTATCTTCAGAAGGAATGTTTTATAAAGGTTAT
>NZ_JAOCHX010000060.1:0-15674 GCF_029843245.1 Empedobacter sp. GD03739
AATGATATGAAAAAATTAACTCAAATTTTATGTGCTGGAGCTTTCATTTTTGCTTTAGCAAGTTGTCATAACAGCAAGGCTGTTGCATACCAAAAAGATAATGGTACAGGCGGTTATACCGAAGAAAAGGTGAACAATGATACCTATATTGTTAGTTTTGATGGAAACGAATACAATAAAAAAGACAAAACGTTTGACTATGCTTTGTTGAGAGCAGCAGAAATTGGTCAGCGTAATAATTTTGATTATTTTGCAATTTTAAGTACGGTGAACGATAAAGTCTTGGAAAAAAGTAACAGCTATACAAAATTAGATAGTAATGATACGTGGCTGAAAGTACAATATTTCAAAAACAGTAAACCAATAAAATTTCAAACGGTTTATGAACCAGCTGTTGTAATAAAAGATTTGCATAAAAAATATAAAATTAAATAAGGATACAAACCACTCATTTGAGTGGTTTTTTATTTTTGAATAATTTAACATTTTCGATGACACAATGTGGCGTTTTAACTTCTCAACTTTGTATTATGTTCGCATTGATAGATTGTAATAATTTTTACGCCAGTTGCCATCGTGTTTTTCAACCGAAGCTTCTTCATCAGCCAATTGTAGTATTGTCTAATAATGATGGTTGTGTAATTTCGCGTTCTGCCGAAGCAAAGTTAGCTGGAATTCCAATGGGTGCGCCTGCGCATCAATTTCAACGTGTTTTTGAACAGAAAAAAATCAAAGTTTTTTCGTCAAATTATCAATTATATGCGGATATGAGCAATCGTGTAATGTCGATTTTATCGTTGTATTCGCCTGATCAGGAAATTTATTCGATAGACGAATGTTTCTTAAAATTGAATGGATTTGATCGTTTTGATTTGAAAAATTACGGATTAGAAATCAAATCTAAAATATATCAATTTACAAAATTGCCAGTTTGTGTAGGAATTGCTCCAACAAAATCCTTGGCGAAATTAGCGAATCATATTGCGAAAAAATTTCCAGAAGTTCATCAAGGGGTTTATATTATTCAGACTCAAGAACAAATCCATAAAGCGTTAAAATGGTTAAATATTGAAGATGTTTGGGGAATTGGTCGACGAATGTCGCGACGTTTGAGAATGATCGGTGTCAATAAAGCGTTGGATTTTGTACAATTAAAAGATGATTTTCTTCGGAAAGAATTTTCGATAGTAGGTTTGCGTTTGAAAAAAGATTTGTTAGGTGAAGCGGTGTTAGATTTAGAAGCGATTTCGGCAAAGAAAAGTATTGCAACGACGCGTAGTTTTGAAGAATATACCAACGATTTTGAATATGTAAAAGAGCGTGTTGCTACTTTTGCGGTTTCGTGTGCAGAGAAACTTCGGAAACAGAATTCTTCTTGCAATTTGGTTACAGTTTTTATTCAGACCAATAATTTTGATAGAAATAAACCACAATATTACCGTACAATTTCGGTCCATTTACCTTACGAATCGAATTCAAGTATAACGTTGTCCAAATTTGCAATTAAAGCGTTTGAGCAAATTTATAAAGATGGTTATGAGTACAAAAAGGCTGGAGTAGTGGTGTCTGGAATTGTTTCGTCAGATCAAAAACAATTATCGCTTTTTGAAGAAGAAAATCCAAATCACCCAGATTTGATGAAAGTCATCGATTTGTTGAACAAAAAATTTGGTGCGGCAAAAATAAAATTAGCTTCGCAAGATTTGAATAAAACGTGGAAAATGCGTCAAAATAATTTATCGCCTTGTTATACAACGAAGTGGAAAGATTTGTTGGTGGTGTATTAAACGATAGAAAAAATGAATGGAGAGATAAAAATGTTAGACAAAGAACTCAATCTTTTTGTGATAAATACAGATGGTGAGAAAAAATATATTCCGAATTTTGGTCATGTAAATGCTGGATTTCCTTCGCCTGCAGAAGATTTTGTAGATGACAAAATAAGTTTGGATGAACGTTATTTAACGCATCCCGAATCTACTTTTTTGATTGTCGTTGGTGGAGATTCGATGTATCCTGTTTATCAAAAAAATGATATTTTGGTGATTCGGACAGATCTTATTCCGTTGCATCACGATGATATTATTGTTTCTGTTAATAATGAAGATTATACGTTGAAACGCTTTGATAAAATAAACAATAAACTGATTGCGATAAATCTAAATTACAAAGATTGTGTTCAAATACACGAAAATGATGAGGTGGTTATTTTAGGAGTTGTTGGTGTTTTGGTACGAGAAATAACGAATAGAATTTAAATCTTTGTTGTAACTTTTTTATAAAACATGCATCTTAATAGTAAAGATATGATGTTATGAGAAAATTTATTTTATTGTGTTTTGCAGTGATGTTGGTGCAATCTTGCGTGACAATTTCAACTGTTTCGAATGTGTCAACGAATGCGTCAAGATATTTGAGTATTGATGGAATTTATAAAACAGAAGGAACAACATATTCAGCAACAAAAGTGATTAGACGAAATAATAATCAAATCGTTTTGGACTTTACACAAATGCAAGGAGAAGTTTATTATTTCTTGAAAACAAATCAAGATATAGAACTTGAATTAGATTATGAAGTGAAACAAAAAAATGGTTTAATGGATTTTTCGATTGTAGATTATACAGGAAAAGAATTAACTCAAATAGGTAGTGCTTCGAAAGGAAAAATGAATAAAAAAGAATCTATTCATTTAGAATCTTATAAAAGTTATAGAATCAATTTTAAAGGAGATGATTTTAAAGGAAAAGTATCTGTTCAGTTAAATAATAAATAAATAAGGTCGAGTTTTACTCGACCTTATTTATTTTATTGAAATGCTCCAATTGTAGGAGTTGTTCCTCGAGGTTGTCCGTTATAATCTAACGGATATTGTTGCGCAAAAGATATTTTTCCTTTCCCTTTAGCAGGTGATTCATTTTTCACAGCTAATTTATTTGCGAAATAATTTGTATTCTCAAACATCGGATCTAACGTAATACTTGCCAAGAAATTTGGCGCAGTTGTCACATTTAATACTGAAGTATCCGCATTGTGAATAACATTGGTGTCAAATAAATAATTGAAAGCCGCACCATCTTTTTTATCCAATAAAATAGCATTTGGCGTGCGTTCATTATATATAATACAATTTCCGAACGTTGCTTTAGTTAAAGCCGAAACATTTTTATCATTGTTTTCATTACTCAAGAAAAGTGAATAAGCAGGTCCAGCACCTGTCGCAAAATGGTAATAATTGGCAAAAGTAGAATGATAAAATTCGTACAAACCTCCATATTCTATTGCTAAAGTTGCCAAATTACTATTATTCATCACCAAATTGTAACCTGTAATTGTAGCGTTTGTAGCTAAAATTCCATACGATTGATTATTGACAATTTTAGCGTTACTAATATCTAATTTAGCATTATTTACGTGTAAACCAGTGTCAGCACCAATAATTTTTGCATAATTGATTTTCGATGTACTATTTGGAGCTAATTCGATTTTGTTCCATTGATCAGGAATCGAATCATATTTGTTATCATGACGCGCCGAACGAAATTTCACTTCTTCATTCAAAGCTCCATTTACCGTAAGTTTTGCATTGTTTCCAATCGTTAAACTTGCTCCTTTTTTGAAATAAACTTTTGCACCTTTATCAATTGTTAAATCACTTGTAACCGTTAAATTTCCATCAATTACTTGGGCTTCGTTTACATTCCAATTTGCAGAAGAAATTGTAGCATCTTTTGCATGAATTTTAGCTTTTTCTATCCAAGAAAGTAACTTAATTTTTTTAGAAGAATTGGTTGTTTCGAAATTAATTTCGTCATCGTAAAGTGGATTAAGAGGCGCTTCTTGTGCATTTACTTCAACAAAAATAAATAAACTATCTTTTTTGCGAATCGGCACATTTTCGAAACTTGTTCCTGCTTTTCCGTCTACATTTATATTGAAAAATGAATTATTTCCACGTGTCAAATATATTTTTGGAATCACGCGATCATCATTCTCAGGATTATAAATTTTAAGCAGATAGGTTTCAGATTTAGAGAAATTATATACGGTATCTACGGAAACGGTATCTTTGCTAAAGCGCAATTCAGAACTAATTGGATCATAGTCAAAATCATCGCGACAAGATTGAAAACCAATCAAAGAAGCAATACCAAGTCCGGCGATTAATGTTTTTACGTTCATAAAATTATGATTCATTATATAAGTTTAAACAGCAAATAATAGGTTTTATTGTAGATGGACAAAGATAAAAAATAGATTTTTATGAATAGATTCACCAAAAATATTTGTACGAATTACTAAAATGTTTATATTTGCACCACGAAAAATGTGTACAAGAAGTGCAGGTTTAATTTTAAGAAGCCCATTACACTCGAAATTAAATTTGCTTAATGTATTGTTTTAAATGTTTTTTCAATAAAATTGATTGTAACATTCTGTAAATAATATTATCTTTGCACTCCAATAAAGTTAACAAAGAAGATTAAAAAAATGAAAAAAGATATCCACCCAACAAATTACCGTTTGGTAGCATTCAAAGATATGTCTAACGAAGATGTGTTCATCACAAAATCTTGTGCTGATACTAAAGATACATTAGTTGTTGACGGAGTAGAGTACCCATTAATCAAAATGGAGATTTCTTCTACATCTCACCCATTTTACACAGGTAAAACTAAATTGGTTGATACTGCAGGACGTATCGACAAATTCAGAAGCAAATACGCTAAAAAAGGATAAGAATAGGCAACTATTTGCAATCTTTAAAATATATCAAAAACCTACAAGAATTTCTTGTAGGTTTTTTTTAGTTTAATCAGGTTTTAATTATAAATTTGTAACGTTATATTAACACAAAAAATAGTTAACTCACATGTCTTTATTCGACAATACACAGTTTGCTTTCGAATCGAAATCAGATAAAGATTTAAAGAAAGCGTATTACTTATACAAGTTAATCGGAAGCCCCGCATTGACAAGTTTTGGAACTAAGTTTTTTAATTTACCATTTGCGGTAGATATCCCATTCGTAAAACCTGTAATTCGTGAAACAATCTACAAACAATTTGTAGGAGGAGAAACGGCAGAACAAGGTGTGGTTGTCGCAAATGAATTATTTAAATATCACGTAAGTTCTATTTTAGATTATTCTATCGAAGGATTAACAGAAGAAAAACAATTTGACGAAGTTCGTGACGTTATGTTACACTTGGTTGATTTAGCAAAATCTAATCAATCAATTCCATTTGTAGTATTTAAACCAACTGCATTTGGTCGAATCGAATTATTTGAAAAAGTAGGGAAGAAACAAACGTTAACTGCAGAAGAAGAAAAATCTTGGGCTAATATTCGTCAACGTTTCGAGGCAGTATGTCAAAAAGGATATGATTTGGATGTTAATATCATGGTAGATGCAGAAGAAACTTGGATGCAAGGTTCTGCAGATGATTTGACTGACGAAATGATGGTGAAATATAACACAAAACGTGCATTAGTTTGGAATACGTTGCAAATGTATCGTCATGATCGTTTGGCTTATTTGAAAGAAATGCATGCAAAAGCAGAGCGCGAAGGATATTTCTTAGGATTCAAAATTGTGCGTGGAGCATATATGGAGAAAGAGCGTGCACGTGCGCAAGCCGAAGGTTATCCATCTCCAATTCAACCAAACAAAGAAGCTTCGGATAGAGATTATAATCTAGCGTTAGAATTTATTGCTTCTCATCACGAGCGTTTTGGTTTATTCGCAGGTTCGCACAACGAAGAAAGTTGCGAATTGTTAATCAAATTGATGAACGAAAACGGAATTGAGAAAAATAATCCAAATTTCTGGTTTGGACAATTATTTGGAATGAGTGATAATATTTCATTCAACTTGGCGCATTTAGGATACAATATTGCAAAATATTTACCTTACGGGCCAATCAAAGAAGTAATGCCTTACTTGGTTCGTCGAGCACAAGAAAACACTTCTGTTGCAGGACAAACAGGACGCGAATTGATGCTGATTGAAAAAGAATTAGAGCGTCGTAAAAAATCGAAATAATCGTATTTTATATAAAGCAAAAATCCACTCAATTTGAGTGGATTTTTTGATTAATTATTATTTTTCTTGATTCTAATCTTGCCTTTATGTTCATGATACATCATACAAGTTGCTTTATTTTCTAACTCTTTGCATGTTTTTTCGAAATCATAAATAACACTTACTGTTTCACCTTCTTTTTTGTCCGAAAGCATTTCATTATTACAAACCAAATAATCCTCTTTATCATCAACACGAATGTAAGTTCCTGTACAATCTCTCACAATTGTTCCTGTAAATAATCGATCGTGTTTGATATTTGTACTACAAGAAGATAGGGCTAAGGTAAGGAGAGTAGTTAATGTGAAAAGTAGTTTCATATTTTAATAAATTAATAATCATAAATATAAAGTTTTTTATAGTGTAAATAAATAGAGTTTAACTATATTTTAAAAACTTTTTTTATTAAAATTTAGAATAACCAACATCATCGAATCTTGTAAGGAAGTCACTTGATGAATAACTTTTGGAGGAAGAATATATTCGTCAAATTCTTTTAAATTGACAATCTCAATTTTTGAATCAATTTCTATTTCACCTTTCAGCATTAAAATTTTTGCATTTACAGGTAATTGATGATCGATTAATTTCAAACTTTTTTTTAGTCCAAAAGCAACAACACGCGTATCATCATTTCTGAAAATGATTTTTATAATTGGTTTTTCCGATTCCGAAATCTGATCTAAAATGGCATGTAACATAATGATAGTTTTTGAATTCTCTTAAAATTAGTATTAATTCTTCAAACTATCTGAAAATGAAATATTAATAATTTGTGAAATTTTAAGCAATTGTAATCTTCATTCTTAACACAAAAAAATGTTTAACTTGCGTTTTTAATCATATAAAATGACAACGAATTATTTTGCCGAAATTATTTTACCACTTTCATTAAATGGAACATTTACATACCATCTTTCTGAAATTGATTTACAGCAAATTAAAGTTGGTCAGCGTGTTTCCGTGCCTTTCGGAACGCAAAAATTATATACAGGAATTGTACATTCTATTCATCAAAATGCGCCAGAATTATACAAAACAAAGGCGATTCATGCTTTTTTGGATGATGAACCTTTGGTGACGCAAACGCAAATTAATTTTTGGGAATGGATGGCGAATTATTATATGTGTTCACTGGGCGATGTTTTTCGAAATGCTTTTCCTTCTGCATTAAAATTAGAATCTCAAACTTTTGTTCGATTAATTAATCCAAATTATGAAACAATCGAAGAATTAAATGATTATGAATTCTTAGTTTTTGAAGCGTTGAAATTACGCGAAATCATTTCGGTTGAAGAAGCAGCTTTAATTGTGGATGAAAAATCAGCAATTCCAACACTTAAATTATTAATTGATAAAGGTATTATTCGTTTAGATGAAAAACTCAACGAAAAATATACGCCAAAAATTGATAATTATGTCAGGTTACATCGAGATTTAAAAGGAAACGAAACTGCTTTTATCGAGATTTTAAATCAATTAAATAAAGCGCCAAAGCAGCGCGAAACTTTGTTGCAATTGATTACGTTAGAAACACAATTACAAGAAAAACCGCTAAAAATGGCAGATTTTGTAAAACAAGGTGCGACAAATGCAGTATTGAAATCGTTAGCAGAAAAAGGAGCAGTCGAAATTTATCAACATCAAACTTCTCGTGTAGAAGAACAAGAGAAAGATGTAACTGAAATTTCAGAATTGACCTTGAAACAAACTGCAGCTCTAAATCAAATTAAAGAAGATTTTAAAGATAAATCGACTGTTTTGTTGCATGGTGTAACATCAAGTGGAAAGACAGAAATTTATCTAAAATTGATGGAGCAAGTAATTGCGAAAGGAAATAAAGTGTTGTACTTATTACCAGAAATTTCTGTGACAACGCAAATTGTTCATCGAATCAAAAAACATTTTGGAGAAAGAGTAGGAGTTTATCATTCGAAATTCAATCAAAATGAACGTGTAGAATTGTGGCAGAAAACCTTGAATGGCGATTTTGATATTATCATTGGTCCACGAACAGCGTTGTATTTGCCTTTTGATAATTTGGGAATGATTATCGTGGATGAAGAGCACGAATCTTCTTATAAACAAATGGATGTAAAGCCATTTTTTCATGCACGCGATATGGCGATGTTGCTTGGAGGAATGATGAATGCAAAAGTTTTGTTAGGTTCGGCGACGCCTTCGGCTGAAAGTTATTATAATGCGAAAAATAAAAAATATGGTTATGTCGAATTAACTGAACGTTTTGGGAGTATAAAATTACCCGAAATTAATTTGATTGACCTCAAAAAAGCGCAAAAGGAAAAAGAAATTACAGAAGATATTTCGCATACACTTCGTGATGAAATTTTCAATCAATTGCATCAAAAAAAGCAAGTCATTTTATTTCAGAATCGTCGTGGATATGCGCCAATTATGGAATGTAATACGTGCGGTCATACGCCCGAATGTCCAAATTGCGATGTCAGTTTAACATATCATAAATTCTCTAATCAACTAAAATGTCATTATTGTGGTTATGCACAAGCAAAACCTTTGCGTTGCCCGAGTTGTGGTTCGCATGAATTGAATACAAAAGGTTTGGGAACGGAGCAGATAGAACAGCAAGTTCAAACAATTTTTCCTGAAGCAAAAGTTCGAAGAATGGATGTCGATTCGATGCGCGGGAAATTTGCGTACGAAAAATTGATCGAAGATTTTGAGAACAAAGAAATTGATATTTTAATTGGAACTCAAATGATTACAAAAGGTTTTGATTTTGGAAATGTTAATTTTGTTGGTGTTATTCGAGCAGATTCTTTGTTGAATTTTCCTGATTTTAGAGCGCACGAAAAAGCATTTCAATTGTTAACGCAAGTCTCTGGTCGTGCTGGTCGTCGTCAAGAACAAGGAAAAGTTTTGATTCAATCTTTTCAACCCGAACATCAGATTTTGCAAAATGTCACAACTTATAGTTATGCACCAACGATGAAGGATATTTTGTATGAGCGCAAAGAATTTTTGTATCCGCCTTATTCTCGGTTAATCAAGTTGCGTTTCAAGCATAAAAATAAAGAGCGTTTGGATAAAACAGCAGCTCAATTGGTCGTTTTACTTAAACCAAGTTTTGATGCAAAATGTTTACTTGGTCCAGAAGCGCCTTCGATAGGACGAATCAATAATTTGTATATTACAGATGTGATGATTAAAATTCGACCAAATCAATCGCCTCAAAAAGTAAAAGATTTAATTCAAGCAAAAATAGATCAATTGCATACAATTGCAGCTTTTCGTTCGGTACGAATTGATGTTGATGTTGATCCAGTTTAAAATAAAAACCTCCCAAAAGTTAACTTTTGGGAGGTTTTCTTGTTAAGATTCTAAACTTCTTAAATATTGTTGTTGCAAAGATCTACGTCTGCCTTTCATAAATAAGAAAAGGTTTAGCATCAACATTATTCCTAAATAAATGGCGAAACTACCAATTTTTGTACTTAATTTTACAATCAAATCTTCGGTTGTTGCGATAGAAGTCATGTAAACAATTAGCATGGCAAAACCGATATTCAAAAGATAAAAACCAATTTTGAATAATGAATTTGTTGCGCTTGCAATATCTTCTTTTTGATGGAAAATATCGTACATAAATATTTTTCCATTTTTGAATAAAACGTTAGAAACTGCGATTGTCATTAATATTGCCACTGGTAAGTAAACCAAATATGCAATTAGATTGTAATTTGTCATAATTTGCTGTGTTTAAGTGTTTATTTTTTTGCTTTTTCTTGCGATATAAATAATTGATAAATTAATAAAATGTAATATTCCGAGGATTAATAATATAAATCCAATTTTGTAGGACAATGAAGAAAACATGATGGTAATGGAGTCAACTTGTTCCCAGTTTTGTAAACTTATTGCCGAAAAACCTAAATTGACCAAATAGTATCCAATCAATAAAAGATTATTAATCGATTGACAAACAGAATGATTATCGATTAAGTTTGTCAAGTACACAAAACCAATTTTATACACTTTCCAACCAATAAAAATGGTGATGTAGAAAGTAATAATCAGATAAATGATATACGAAATAATATTATACATATTGAATTTTCAATAATTTTTGAAATTTGTGATTCAAAAAAATACGAATTGATTATTTTATCAAATTCGTGATTTTTCCTACCAACCAATGCTCATCAGATTTGATAGCAAGGTCCATTATATTATTGATTTTTGTCGAAACAGAAGATAAATCTTGTAATAATTTTGCAAATTCTTTTGCATCATCAGATTGATCGTCGATGTTTTTTAATGATTCTAAAAAATCAATTACCGGCTCTATTTCACGCTTTCTGCGTTCTTTTGTAATTTGTTTGAATAAATACCAAACATCTTTATCGGCAACAAAATATTCTTTACGTTCTCCTTTTATCAATTCTTTTCTTACAATTCCCCAATCCATCAAAGCACGCAAATTCATATTTGCATTTCCGCGAGAAATTTGTAATTCCTCCATAATTTGATCTGTAGAAATAGGTTCATTATACGTTAATAATAATGCATGAACTTGTGCCATAGTACGATTTATTCCCCAGTTAACAGCGAAAGTTCCCCAAGTTTGAACAAATTTTTCTTTTGATTCTTCTAATTTCATTGCAATTATTATTTACACAAATATATATAAATTTCTATACTTTCAAAAATTATTGAAAATTAATTTTGAAAAATATTTTAGCGCTATTTATAAGATAAATCTTAAACTTGCTTGTAACATTTTTCTGATAATTTCGACTTATCTGTTATCTTTATTGAAATTTACAATAATCTATGATATCTATTCGAGATTTAAATAAATCCTACATAATGGGAAAAAATAAACTTCACGTACTCAAAGGAATTAACCTTGAGATTGCGGAAGGTGAATTTGTTGCGATTATGGGATCTTCGGGTTCGGGGAAATCAACTTTATTGAATATCATTGGGATGTTGGACGAGCATGATACAGGTATTTATGAATTGGATGGCGTTAGAATCGAGAAATTAAACGAAACTAAAGCCGCTAATTATCGAAACAAATTTTTAGGATTTATTTTTCAATCTTATAATTTGATTGGTTTCAAAAATGTCTTAGAAAATGTTGCCTTGCCGTTGTATTATCAAAAAGTAAAACGTTCGGATCGAAATAAAATTGCGCTTAGTTATCTGGAAAGAGTTGGGTTGGAGCCTTGGGCTACTCATATGCCAAACGAACTTTCGGGTGGACAAAAACAGCGTGTTGCAATTGCGCGAGCGTTGGCTGCAAAACCAAAATTGTTATTGGCAGATGAGCCTACGGGAGCATTGGATACGAAGACTTCGCAAGAAGTAATGCACCTGATTCAAGAAATTAATGACGAAGGTAAAACAATTGTAATGGTGACGCATGAAGATGATATTGCAAATATGTGTAAACGTATTGTTCGTCTTAAAGATGGTGTAATTGTAAGTGACGAAAAAGTAGAACAAGTAAGAGTTTAATGATTTTCGAATCTCAAACTTCGTAAATCATAAATCAAAGAATCTTAAATATAAAATATGTTTGATACAGACCGTTGGAGCGAAATATGGTCGTCCATTGCAAGTAATAAATTGCGTACAGCATTGTCGGGTTTGACAATCGCTTTGGCGCTTTTTGTGTTTATTACATTGTATGGATTGGGAAATGGTTTGCAGAACGGGTTTCAACAAGAATTTTTCAAAGCAAATTCATTAAATATTACCGTTAACGGAGGTACAACAACAGAACCTTACAATGGTTTCAAACAAGGACGTACAATTGAATTGGATGTAAAAGATTTTGATTTTATTAAACATTCTTTTCCAGATGAAATAAAATCGATTGTAAGTACAATTTCGAAAAGTGATACGATTAGAAATGAAGCTAATTCAGGAAGTTATTCAATTACTGGAGTTTATCCAGAATATGAATCAATGATTAATGAAAATGTAACGCTTGGTCGATTTATCAATAAAAAAGATATGGAGAATCAGTCCAAATCAATTGTTATTGGACGATTGGTTGCGCAAGATTTTTTTCCAAATCAGATTGCGATTGGTAAGTATTTGCAATTAGGTTCAAGTATGTATCAAGTGGTTGGTGTTTTCGAAAGTAAAGATGGTGGTGATAATGCCGAGCGTGCTTTGTATGCACCTTTTACAACGTTTAGAACGATTTATGCTACAGATAAAGTATCATCGATTATTGTAACACCAAAAGATGGAATGGCTTTGGCTGACATTTCTAAACTTGCAAATGCAATTGAATATAATATAAAAGGTCGACATAATGTTGCACCTTCTGATTATGGTGGAATTTGGGTGCGAAATGCGGCTGATGCAATGGAAGATACCAATCAATTTTTCTTGATTCTGACAATTATTGTATTTGTAATTGGTGGAGGAAGTTTGATTGCAGGAATCGTAAGTATCGGAAATATTATGGTGTTTAGTGTAAAAGAGCGTACCAAAGAAATTGGTATTCGAAAAGCTTTAGGCGCAACACCAGCCAATGTTTTGGGACTGATTTTACAAGAAGCAATTATGATTACAATTATTTTCGGAGCAATAGGAATTGCTTTAGCGGCACTTGTTGTAGAAAATATTGGAGATAGCTTAGAAGAATATTTTATTTATAATCCAGGTGTAGAAACTAATTCGTTGGTAATGGCTTGTATTATTTTATTTGTTGCAGGAACAGTTTCTGGATTAATTCCAGCTTTGAATGCAGCACGTATTAAACCTATTGATGCTTTAAGAGACGAATAATGAACTTTATAAAATTTGTTTTTGATCCAGATGCTTGGAGCGAAGTCTACGCGGCGATTCGCAAAAATAAATTGCGCACTATTTTGACAATGATTGGTGTTGCATGGGGAATGTTCTTATTTGTATTATTGTTAGGAGTAACACGCGGTTTGCAAAATGGTTTTGACCGTAATTTGGCAAATGCCGCAACCAATTCATTATTTGTTTGGGGAGGGACAACATCGATGCCATATCAAGGATTTCAAAAAGGTCGCACAATTGAATTGAAAATGAGTGATGTTCGTCAAATTCAGGCTCGTTTTCCTCAAATTTCGTTGTTAGCACCTCGAAACTCTAAACCAAATTCAATATTAACTTACGGAACAAAATATAATTTTTACACGGTGAATGGAGATTATCCAGATCAAAACCGAATGTTTGGGAAAGATATTATTCAAGGTCGTTTTATCAATGAAGATGATATCAAAACTGAATCGAAAGTTTGTGTCATCGGAATTGAAGTTGCTGAACAATTTTTTGGTGATAAACCAAAACCTTTGGGGAAAGAAATCAGAATTAGCGATAGTTATTATACAATTGTCGGCGTTTACGACACACCTTCTTCGCCTGTAGAGAGTAAAGATCAAGTGTTTATTCCGTTTACAACATTTCAAAAAATATACAATCAAGGAGAAACGATTCAATATTTAAGTTTGAGTTTACCTAATAATTATGATATTGTAGCATTCGAAAAAGAATTAAAAACATATCTGAAACAAATTAAAAATATTTCGCCAGATGACGACCAGGGAATTGGTGGTTTTAATTTAGGTGAAATGCTTGGAAAGATTATGAAATTCGTAAAAGGAATGCAGTTCCTAGCGATTGTTGTAGGAGGAATGACATTATTTTCCGGGGTTATTGCGATTGCAAGTATTTTATTGATTACAGTTTCAGAACGAACAAAAGAATTTGGAATTCGAAGAGCATTAGGTGCAATTCCTGCTCAAATTCGAGGACAAATTTTGTTAGAATCAGTAGTTTTAACATTAATTGCAGGTTTAGGCGGAATTATTTTTGCAGCACTTTTACTAATGGTTCTCAACGAAATTATCATTCCATCAAATAAAAACATACCTTTATATAATGCGTCAATCGATTTGTTTACACTTTTTACAGCTTTAGCAGTGATGGTGATTATGGCAACTTTAGCGGGATTGATTCCTGCTCAACGTGCAATTCAAATCAAACCTATTGATGCTTTGAGAGATGAATAACTAAAACTTAACAGATATAGAAGAATGAAAAAATTTCTAAAGATTTTGATGATTGTCGTTTTTATCGGTGCTGTAATCGGTGTGATTGCATATTTCGGTAAAAAGAATAGCCAAGACAATGAAGTTTATGAAACGACAACGCCTTTTATGGGAAATATAGAGGTGAAAGCTGTTGCAACTGGTGAATTAAAACCGTTGGAAACAATTGAAATTAAGCCAAATATTTCGGGTGTTATAAAATCGATTAATGTTGCTGAAGGACAATATGTAGAGCGTGGTCAGTTGATTTGTGAACTGAAAGTTGTTCCAAATGTTCAGTCGTTAAATGCAGCTCGTCAGTCTATTCAAGCGGCTCAAATTACGGTCGATCAAGAACGTCGTAATTTCAATCGAACATCAACTTTATATAATCAAGGTGTTTTGCCTCGTGCAGATTATGACAATGCAAATGCGACATATAAGTCAGCTCAACAACAATTAAAAGCTGCCGAAAACGATTACAAAGTTGCGCAAACAGGTATTGCTCCCGGTTTGGAAGCTTATGCAACAACACGTATTACAGCAACTACTTCGGGAATGATTTTAGATATTCCTGTTGAGGTTGGGAATATGGTGCAAGAGATTAATAATTTCTCTACAGGTACTACTATTGCTACGATGGCTGATGTTAAGAAAATGATTTTCCAAGGAAAAGTTGACGAAGCTGAGGTTGGTAAATTAAAAGAAGGAATGAAAATTAATGTATCGATTGGTGCAATTCCGAACAAAACTTTTACAGCGATTCTTGATTTTATTTCGCCTCAAGGAGTTGCAACGAATGGAGTAGTTCAGTTCGAGATTAAAGCACCAGTTCAATTAGATTCAGATAACTTTATTCGTGCGGGATATTCTGCAAATGCTGAGGTTGTAACGCAGGAAGCAAAAAATGTATTGTTGGTAAAATCAGCGCATGTTCGTTACGACGAAAACCAAAAACCATATGTTGAGATTCTTACTTCTGGTAAAGGACAAGATGCAAAATACGAAAAGAAATACATCACTCTTGGAATTACAGACGGAGTGAATGTTCAAGTAAAATCTGGCTTGAAAAAAACAGATAAAATCAAAATTTGGAATACCGATTTGGAAAAAGATAAAAACGGTAACGGTCCACATTAATAAGATACAAAAGGAGAATAAAGCGTTCTCCTTTTTTTGATTCTGTCACTCCGATTTTATCAAAAAGCTTTTTTATAGAAACTTAATTATGATGTCATCAGCATCGTATCCATTATATTATTAACTATACTGAATAACTCATTCTCGCTTTGCGACAATTCCTCCCGAATAGTTAACTCAAAAGTATCCATTTTACTTTTCTTTTTGGTAAGAAAAGCAAAACGTCTAATCATTTTATGAAGTTAAAAGGCATTCTTGAGTAATTAACAAGTTTAATTTTCCTGTCGTTTCGAGCTTGTCGAGAAATCTATCCCGTTATAATTTAGTTTTTAAAAAGAGCTTTTCTCGTCAAAAATCTAATATCTCAGTTCTCATATCTAAACATT
>NZ_JAOCHX010000061.1:0-15629 GCF_029843245.1 Empedobacter sp. GD03739
AAGGGTAACTGTTGCACAACTCAAATTTTAGGTACAAAAACACAAATAGTATAAATAATAACCTCTTTTAATACTTCGGCAAGCTCAGCAACCGTTTTAGTGAGGTTTTTTGTTTTACACAATAAAGTATACAATATAGTTTTGTTTGTATATTTGAGTTTAATTTTAAGAAAAATAACGCAATGCTCAAATTATTTAAGAAACGAGAAATCATTAAAAGTGAAGAGGATGAGCTTGCTGAATTAAGAAAAAATCTTACCGAAGCTATTGATGAAAATATCAAAATTGCAGAAGAAGATATTCAAAATATTAAAACACTACTTCTTCAAAACAAAAGTTATCAAACAGATTTTTTCAATAGTTTATACAATTCCTCAATTTACATTTCAATTTTCGATATGGACGTTTCAATTTTAACTGAAAAATTTATTCTATCAAAAAGAGATTATGAAAAAAAACTATTTGCAAGAATTCTTGCATTAACAATAATAGAATTTCTTGATGATATTAATCCATTAATTGGAAGAGATTTAAGTAAGCAGCTAAGAGATCTTAAACAAGAAAAGTTTGTAATTCCAGTTAGAGAAATTTCTAAAAAATTCGCTAAATATAAAAACGAAAATGAGCAATACTTAAGAATCGTGAGGAATAATACAATTGCTCATAAAAATACTGATGCATTGGAACTTCACAAATTCATAAATGAAATTGAAAGTGAAGAAATTTATAATTTGGCAATTGAATTAAAAAAACTCTCTACTGAATTTAACAAATTATCAACAAAAATTATTTATTCAATAATTGACTTTATGAAGAAAAGTATAAATAAAAGAAAGAAAAACCACGACTAACATAGGTAACTGTTGCACAACTCCAATTTTAAGCACAAAAACACAAAATAGTATAAATTACAATCTCTTTAGAAGTGATTTTAAGGAGGTTTTTATTTCTGTTTTTTTTACAGAATTATAAAAATAGTTGTGGTAATTCTTTTCGTCCTTGCATACTAAAAATAAGAAAAATTAGCCTATTCTAGAGTTGTGCAATAAGCACATCGGCTTGGCAAAATTCGAGGTTAATTGCAAAATTGAACTTCTCGCTTATTTTATCCGCCAAAAGCTGTCCATATTCGTATTTTTTGTGAGTTTACAAATAATGGAACAGCTTTGGCTACGTTTCGGTCTGAATTGAACTTTTCGCTTCAATTTCCGCCACTGACATTAAGCCCCGAAACGTTGTGCGTAATATTACAAAAAAAGCTCTCCGAAATTCGAAGAGCTTTAATATTTTCTTTCACTTAATTACGTTTTCCATTAAAAGGAAAAGAGGCTTTATTAAGCATTACGTTACAAAGATATGTATTATATTTGTAAATGCAGTACTATTTAGAAAATTTTAATGGAATATAATAAACTCGAGTACTATTTATCGCAACCAAGACTAAATAGATTTCTTATTGCTTCAGGTAATTCAAAAACAAAAGCTCAAAAATTGTATCGTGCTAATCTAAGAGTTGCTCAATCATTTTATCCAATTTTAAACTTATTTGAAATATTCTTAAGAAATACTTGTAATTATCAGGTATCTTCTCATTTTGCAAATCCTAATTGGATTATAACAGAGAAGAATGGTTTTATGAATCATAATTCATTAACAGCATCAAGATTTTTTCTTAAAAATTCAATTATTAACGCAGAGAAAAGTATTAAACGTAAAGGAGGATTAATTACAGCTGGTAAAATAGTTGCTGAACAATCTTTTGGTTTTTGGACGAGTTTATTTGATACTCATCACTATCGTTTAATCGGAGGTGTAGTTATCCATTGCTTTAAACATAAGCCAACTGGCATTAATAGAAGTATCTTAAATCAAAAATTAAATAGAATAAGGGAATTTAGAAATAGGGTTTATCATAATGAACCAATTTGCTTTCGTGGTAATTTAATTGATTTTACATATGCTGAAGATATAAAAGATGAAATATATGAACTTTTGAGTTGGATTGATGCAGATTTAGCAAATTATGTTGAATATTTCGATGCAATAGAAAATAAAATAAACATTGCAAAGAATTTATAAAATACTACACACAATAACTAAGCTTTCGTCTTGCCCGGAGGGCATGAGATGTATTGAAATCATTGAACACAAATAACAAATAAAAGTAGTGAAGTAAAGCCTGTTGAACCCTTCGATAAACTCAGGACAGGCTCACCGAAGTTAGCTTTTAATTCTTATGGAGTTATCTAAGTTTGTTTTAGACTACACAAGCAGTATTTTATATGATTACTGCTTTTTTTGTGCTTATTTAAAATGCGAAGTAGTAAAAACTATAAAAAACACAAAATAGTATAAATAGTAACCTCTTTAAAAGTGATTTTAGGGAGGTTTTTTGTTTTATATGAAACCGTAGTATATTAAACTCTTTATAAAAAACATTCGTTTTAATTCTTCTACAATCATTTTAATTGATTCAATTTTTAATTGTTCTTATAGTCGTAATCCTTATCTTTAATCCAAAGTAGAAAGTATGTGTTTTCATGTTAAAGTTACCAAGTCAAAGGAACAAATTGAGAAAAAATCAAGATTGAAGTTCAAGCCTGAAGTGAAATTTACGCCAAATCCACATTTCAAAGGTTTTGATCATCCTAAACTTCCAGTGATTACAAATCAACAAGATTACATTCATTTATTTGAATGGGGATTAGTTCCACATTGGGCTGGTAATGATTACAATTCAAATAATACATTAAATGCAAGGATAGAAACACTTGAAGAAAAACTATCTTTTCGTGATGCTTTCCAAAATCGTTGTGTAATTTTAGTCGATGGTTTTTATGAATGGCGGCACGAAGGGAAAGATAAAATAAAATACGAAATTGGAATCAATCATAATTTGATGTGTTTAGCAGGTTTATATTCTGATGACACATTTACTATTGTGACAACAGAAGCTTTAGGAATTATGGAATATATTCATAACACAAAACATAGAATGCCAGTTGTATTAAATGATGGAGAAAATCTTATGAATTGGTTGAGTTGCAAACCTGTAGTCCCTTTCTCTGACTTTAGTTATCAACGAGAAGATGGACAAGTGAGTTTATTTGGATAATTCGGATTTTATATGTCGAAATAAGATTTTTCGGACATCCTTATTATCTTGTTTTTGATCAATAAATAATTTCATTTCATCAAGATTTTCAAGTAAATGATCGCAATAGCCAAATCCTTTGTAAACTCCTTTTTCAATTAATACAATACCTTTTTCATTTTCAGTTCTTCCAACCAATTCAAATAAAAAGTCCTTTTTGGGTAAATGTATTGTTTTCAAAAATTGACGAACTCTTTTGTTGTAAAGCTTTGGCTCTTCGATATTAATACAAGCTCCGTTACATTCGTCTAAACTATATTGAAAACAACTTGATTTGGTTTTACATAAACCATTTATTTTTTGACAAAGCTTATATTTATCTGTAATGTAAAATAAATAATCTTTTGCTTCATTTAACGATGTAAATGAGATAATTTCGTTCCCAGAGTTATCAATTTTCTTCACAATTAATGCATGATAACCATCCGAATTTATTTCTTTGTTCAAAGCATAGAAAAACTTAATTTTTCGTTGAGCTCGATTAAATATTGGCAGATTTTGTTTGATTAATTCAGATTCTCTCAACAAAGCAATTAATTCATTTCCTGTATTTTCAAATTGTATAGAATGCGTAAAATGCTGAAGTTTAATTTCCTTTTTATCAAGTGATTTGAAATGCTGAATCAATCTTTTTCTGATATCAATACTTTTTCCAATGTAGATAATATCTTGCTTGTCGTTGTATAAATAATACACGCCACAAATATTTTTTGGAACTTGGTCAACCAACGTTTTCAATCTATCATTCAGTACCATAGCGCAAATTTACAGAATCAATTTTTAACTTTATTTTTTTAACACTTTTCGACGACACCTTGTAGCGTTTTAATTGCTCAACTTTGTAAAATGATGTATGCATTAGTTGATTGCAATAATTTTTATGCCTCGTGCGAACGAGTTTTTAATCCAACGCTGAATGGAAAGCCTGTTGTGGTACTTTCCAACAATGATGGATGTGTTATTGCACGATCTAATGAAGCGAAAGATTTAGGTATTCCAATGGGTGCTCCTGCATTTGAATTTGAAAATAATTTTAGATTAAATAAAATCAATGTTTTTTCATCAAATTATCCCTTGTATGCAGATATGAGTAATCGTGTCATGACGATACTCAAAACATATTGCCCAGATATTGAAATTTACTCGATTGATGAATCTTTTCTTCTTTTCAAAGGCTTTGATAACTATGATTTGGTAAATTACGCCCAAGAAATTAAACAAAAAATATATACCATTACCAAAATCCCTGTTTGTATTGGTATTGCTCCTACAAAGGCTTTAGCTAAAGTGGCGAATCGAATAGCAAAGAAATTTCCTAAACATCATAATGGTGTTTATATGATTGATTCGAAAGAGAAAATAAACAAAGCCTTAAAATGGTTAAAATGTGAGGATATCTGGGGAATTGGGAGACGTTTAGCTAAACGTTTGTCTTATATAGGATGCAAAAATGCGTATGATTTTACATTATTGAGTGATGAATACATTAAACGAAATTTCTCCATCGTAGAATTGCGTTTGAAAAAAGAATTATTAGGCGAAAGCGTTTTAAAATTAGATGAAGTTCAACGCAAAAAATCAATTGCCACAACTCGAAGTTTTGAGAAAACAATCAATGATTATGAAAATCTGAAAGAGCGTGTTTCTACATTTGCTGTTTCTTGTGCCGAAAAGCTTAGAAAAGAACAATCTAAATGCAACATTATTACTGTTTTTGTGATGACCAATCGTTTTGATGAAAAGCAATCATTTGTTTCAAATTCTTTAAGTACAACCTTAGATTTTGATTCGAATTCGAGCATTGTTTTGTCCAAATCTGCTTTATTTTTATTGGATAAATTGGTTCCTGCCGAAGGCAAAGTACCAGATTATAAAAAAGCAGGCGTTATTGTTTCCGCAATTACGCCCGATAATCAAGCACAGATGAATTTATTTCACGAAGATTGTCCAAAACATAAAGCGTTGATGAGTGTGATGGATCAATTAAATGCAAGTTATGGCGATCATATGCTAAAATTAGCTTCGCAAGATGTGCGTAGAAAATGGAAAATGAAGCAAGAACGTTTGTCGCCTTGCTACACAACAAGATTTACAGATATTTTAAATGTTTATTAAATGGTACAATTTATTCAAGTTCCGAAATTCTCAGAAGAGTTAATCAATATCCCTATCAAAACAGATGGTGAAAAACGATTTGTTCAATTTTTTGGTGATGTTTCAGCAGGTTTCCCCTCTCCTGCTGCTGATTTTGTACAGAATAATATTAGTTTGGATGAAATTTTACTGAATCATCCCGAAGCAACTTATCTTAATCGTGTTGGTGGCGAAAGTATGTATCCTGAATACCTAAAAGGTGATTTACTTATCATTCGTTCGGATATCGAACCCAGACATCATGATGATATTGTGGTATCGGTCAACAATTCCGAATATACTTTCAAACGTTATGATGCCATCAACAAACAATTGATTTCTCTTAATCCGAAATACAAAAATTGTATTCAATTACAAGATGAAGATGTTGTCATTATTTTGGGAGTTGTAACTGATTTGGTGAGGCATAAGAGGAATTAAATTAATTTTGAATATTAAATCATAATTAATACTTTTATAAAAGATTCAATCATCAAGAGTACATAAGGTACACCAACCGAGTTTAACAAACCACGGTGGTAAAGCGATGAGGGCTGTTCAGTCAAAAAATTGTCACTCTCTAAATTCTTAATGATTGATACTGTTTAATAAATTAAAGTATCAAAACAATGGAAAATTTAACTGAAAAATTTGAAAAAAAACTTGATTTCACTTTCAGATCAAGAAGTAATTAACTCCTTCAATAAAGAGGTGGGTAATACTGGATGGGTAGCTGCACGAGCTCACTTTCTAAAAGCACTAACTAATCAATTCGAATCAAGAGAAATTGACTATTCAATCATTAAAAATGAAAATACAATTTCTTTCGCGAAAAAGGTTTTACTAAAGGAAAAAAAATTACACTATTAAAAAACATGAGCCGATTAGCATAAATAATCGGCTCATTTTATAAATTTATAACAATTCGTAAAGCTTTACCTCTCCTCCATTTTTTTCATCGTAACTATTCGCCCAAGTAAAATAATCATATTCAATTTCTGACCAACTATTAGCTTCATATTCGAACCCATAGTTTAGGTTTACTTGATTCAATTCAATCGAAACGTGTAACCGATCTTTGTCTTCAAAATCAATTGATTTATCAAACAGCGTATTGTTATTTAGTTTTTTTAGTACAAGTTCAACCAAATTATTTGGATTATACTTTTTCAACATATCATCAAACATTATTTCGCCGACAATTACAAGGTCTAATTTTTCATTATAACGGTATAAAATCCAATGATGATCTAGTTTTTCAATGGTATCTGAATCAAAAACTGAACAGGTACAAAACGTGACATCAGCATAAACTTGACACATAAATTTTAGTTTTTATAAATATACTTTTTCTTTTCAAAAGCTTCTATCCTATTCTACCTTTTTATTCGTTGTTTTTTATCATCACGTCTTATATTGTCGCTATTACTTCCTATCTTTGAAATAATTATACAAATACGGTTTCACGTAAGGAAATATCCGTTGTTATTACTTTATTAGCATTTTAACATTTTGTATATTTACAACAAACACAACTTATGGATAAACGTAAATTCTCTGAACAAGATATTAGTACAAAATTCATTACTCCTGCTATCGAATCTGCTGGCTGGGATAGAATGAAGCAATATGTTGAACAAAAGACTTTTACTGATGGAAGAATTCATATACGTGGTAACTTAACTACTAGAGGTAAAAAGAAAAGAGCAGATTATATACTTTATTATAAACCAAACATACCAATTGGTATAATTGAAGTGAAGGAAAACAACCATTCAGTTGGTGCAGGAATGCAACAAGGTTTGGAATATGCTGAAATTTTAAATTTACCATTTATCTTTTCAACAAATGGTGATCGGTTTTTATTTCATGACAAAACTAATCTAAATCAAATTGAAACTGAATTAGAATTAGACGAATTTCCGTCTCCTGAAGAATTATGGAGTAAATACCTAAAATATAAAGGAATTGAAACAGAATCCGCAAAAGAAATTGTAGAACAAGATTATTTTTTTGATGGTTCAGGAAAAACTCCTCGTTATTACCAACAGAATGCTATAAATAGTACACTTGAAGCAATTGCTAGAGGGCAAAATCGTATTCTTTTAGTTATGGCAACAGGAACAGGAAAAACGTACACAGCCTTTCAAATTGCACATCGTTTATGGAAATCTAAAGCCAAAAAAAGAATTTTATTTTTAGCAGATAGAAATTCCTTAATCGATCAAACTAAACGTGGCGATTTTAAACATTTCAAAGATAAAATGACTATAGTTCAGAAAAGACAAGTCGATAAATCTTATGAAGTTTATTTAGCTATTTATCAAGGATTAACAGGGAATGAAGAGGATAAAAATATTTTTAAACAATTCAGCCCTGACTTTTTTGATTTAATCATTATTGATGAGTGCCACAGAGGAAGTGCTAAAGAAGATTCTGCATGGAGAGAAGTATTAACATATTTTGGTTCTGCAACTCAAATTGGTTTAACTGCTACACCAAAAGAAACAGAAGAAGTCAGCAATGAAGAATATTTCGGAGAGCCTATATATACTTATTCATTAAAACAAGGAATTTCGGATGGTTTTTTAGCGCCTTATCAAGTCATTAGAATAAGTTTAGATATTGATTTAGAAGGTTGGAGACCTAACGATGGAAAAACGGATAAGGAAGGTAATATCATAGAAGATAGAATCTACAACCGTAAAGATTTTGATCGTACAATGGTTGTAGATGAACGTACTGAAATTGTCGCTCAAAAAGTAACCGAATTCTTAAAAAATACAAATCGTTATAACAAAACCATCATTTTTTGCCGAGATATAGATCATGCTGAACGAATGAGAACTGCAATTGCAAATCTAAATACTGATTTAGTTGCTAAAAATCACAAATACGTAATGCGAATTACGGGTGATAATGATGAAGGAAAACGTGAATTAGATAATTTTATTGATCCTGAACAAACTTATCCTGTAATTGCTACAACCTCTGAGTTAATGACTACTGGTGTAGATGCGCAAACTTGTAAGGTAATTGTGTTAGATACGGAAATAGGTTCTATGACTAAATTTAAACAAATTGTTGGTCGTGGAACTCGGGTTAATGAAGAGTTTGGAAAATTATATTTTACCATTTTAGATTTCAGAAATGCCACAGATCTTTTTGCTGATCCAAATTTTGATGGAGATCCAACAAGAGTAAAAGTTATTGGAGATAATGAACCTATCGATGATGATTTTGAAAATGAAGATAATAGTGATGAGGCAACTGATATAATTAATGATCCTAAACCTCCTTACAATACCAATGATTCTCCTTTTACAGAGAAAAAAGAAAAACCTAAAAAAATTTATATCAACGGTGTAGATGTAAGTGTATTAAATCAACGTGAATTATACTTTGATAACAATGGTAAACCCATTACAATTGGATTAAAAGATTATACAAAGCAATTAATTAACGAACAGTTTGAAACGATGGATAAATTTTTGAAAACATGGAATGAAGCTGATCGAAAAAATGCCATAATAAAAGAATTAGAAGAACAAGGTGTTCCTGTACATGAATTATTGGAAGCAGTAAATAAAGAATGTGATTTATTTGATATTATTTGTCACGTAGCTTTTGAACAACCTCCGTTAACTCGTAAAGAGCGAGCAAATAATGTAAAAAAACGTAATTATTTTACAAAGTATGGAGACAAAGCTATCAAAGTTATCGATGCCTTAATTGACAAATATGCAGATGAAGGAATTGAAAATTTAGAATCGATGGATGTTTTGAAAATTAATCCAATCTCAAGCTTTGGATCACCTGTTGAGATAGTTAAATCATTTGGCGGTAAAACGCAATATCAACAAGCAATTAAAGAATTAGAAAACGAAATTTATAGTATAGCATAATGGCATCAATATATTTAAACAAATTATCAAAAGAAGAAAGACGAAATTTAATAGAAGAACTTTACAACATACAAAGTGGTAAATGTTTTATTACTCAAGATGATATAGATTTAGATCTTCATTACGACCTTTTAGATGTTGACCATGTAATACCAACCAAATTAGGTGGTAAAGATGATAAATCAAACTTTGCTTTAACATTTTCTTCTGCTAATCGGTCAAAACAAGCAAGTGATTTAAATTTAGCAAGAAGAATTTATTCATTTTTAAAAATTCAGGAAAAAATTAAAACTGAAGAAGATCGTTCATCTAATTTAGATGATATTTTAAAAATAAATCAAGGAGGATTACATGAATTAAAATTTAAAGTAGAAAACGATAACATTAAATATTCTTTAGCTGATATAGCTGATACAAATGTTATATCATTACCAGTCTATGAAGATAAACTAAGTAAACAAAAGTACTTCTTTACTAATTTACCAATAGAGTATCTACATCATGATAATATTATAAATCCTAGACCTATTGGTAGTAATATTGCAAAATTAATTTCTGAATTTTATGAAGGTAACCCTCAATTGCATATTTCTTTAGGTTGGATTGAAGAAAAAAGCGATACTAATTCATGTCAAGTTAAAATTTTTGATGGTCAACATAAAGCGGCAGCTCAAATTTTGTTGGGAGTCAGAAATATTCCTGTTCGTATTTTTATTAATCCTGATATAGAAAAACTCATACAGACAAATTTCCGTGCTGGAACAACTTTAAAACAAGTAGCTTTTGATAAATCTGTACAAAGACATTTAGGAAGTACGCTATATTATGATCGAGTAAGTCGTTATCAAAAAGATTTGGATTTGCCAGAGGATAATTTGAATTTTTCCGAAAAGGAACTGGTGAACTTCTTTAAAGGTGAATCTAGAGAACTTAAACGTTACATATTAGACGCGGTTCGAGATAAGGTAACCAAACATCCTGATAATAAATTGATGGAATATGTAGATATGGGAGGTCGTGCTAAAGAGAAGCCCTTGTCTTACTCTACGATAGATAAAACATTTTATTCTTTCTTTATCTATGGTGATTTGTTAGAAACACCTATTTCGTTTAAAATGGATGAAGGTAAAAATCCTCGAACTTTGGAAGTAGAACAAATTACCAAATTGATGAATATTTTATCGGAAGTAATTTTTGATGACAAATTTGATTTCAATATTGGAACTTTTAAAATTGAAGATAAAATTCAAAAGGGTGAAGATATCAATGCTGACCATGTAAGAGCATACCGTATGGCAAAAGAAGAAATTGTCTATTCATATTTAAAATTAATTCATAAAATCATACAAAATTATTATATCTCTACTGGTCAGATTATTGATGAAAAGAAGGTTTTTCAATATGAATTTACAGATGCTCTTTGGAACAATATCCGTAATTTTATCATTAATTTAGCTGACTTACCTCTATGGAAAAATAACACTTTTTCTACGACAGTATTTGGATCAAAACAAAATTCGGGATATTGGACAGAAATCTTTGGAACAGGTAAAAGTTCTCAAGGTATTAAAGTATTAGCAGAACCTATCAATTTGATGGAAATGCAAAAACCAAAAATGTAATTTATTTTAGAAAAATAACAACAATGAGCATATCAGGAATTTTAGATAGCATCAGAAAAATAATGCGACAGGATAATGGGCTAAACGGTGATGCACAACGTTTGGAACAATTGGGATGGATGCTGTTTCTAAAAATCTTTTCAGATAAAGACGAAGAATTAGAACTATTATACGACGATTATACCTCACCAATTCCTACCGAATTTCGTTGGGAAAATTGGGCAGGTGACGACGAAGGCATTACAGGTGATGAATTATTGGAATTTATCGATCAAAAACTGTTTCCAGCTTTACGCAATTTAGACATCAGTACAGGTGTAAAACGTGCAGTTATTGTTCGAGAAGTCTTCGAAGGAAATAACAATTACATGAAAAAAGGCGTTCATATCCGTCAGGTATTGAACAAACTAAACGAAATCGACTTCAACAGTACCAAAGACAAACACGCTTTTGGTGATATTTACGAATCGTTATTAAAAGATTTACAAAACGCAGGTAAATCGGGCGAGTTTTATACGCCTCGTGCCATTACGCAGTTTATTACCAAAACCCTGAATCCGCAATTGGGCGAACGTATTTTAGATCCGGCTTGTGGTACAGGTGGTTATTTAACGGCGGCTATTGAGCATATTTACAAGCAAGTGGATTCGGTTGAAGATCGACAAGCCTTGCAAGACAATATCATCGGTTGGGAATACAAACCGTTGCCCTATTTGTTGGCGACGACTAATTTGATTTTGCACGATATCGAAGTGCCGAATATTACCTACCGCGATTCGTTGGATCAGCCGTTGACGGAATACAAACAAAAAGACCGTGTAGATGTCATCTTGGCGAATCCGCCTTTTGGTGGCGTGGTTTCGAACAACAACGAAAACAACTTTCCACAAAATTACCGTACCAAAGAATCGGCCGATTTGTTCTTGATTCTGATGATTCACTTGCTAAAAGTAGGTGGACGTGCGGGGATTGTATTGCCCGATGGTTCGCTAACGGGTGATGGGGTAAAACAACGCATCCGCGAAAAGTTACTGAAAGATTGCCGTTTGCATACCATTGTACGCTTGCCTAACTCGGTGTTTCAGCCATATGCTACGGTAGCGACCAATTTGTTGTTTTTTGACAAAGTAGAACACAACAACGAAAAAGCTGATTATGCGACGCAAGAAGTGTGGTATTACGAACACCGTTTGCCCGAAGGACAAAAAGCCTACAACAAAACCAAACCGATAAAAGAAGCCGAGTTTGCCCCAATTACCGAATGGTGGAACAACCGTACCGAAAGCGAAGTGTCTTGGAAAGTGAGCATAGACGAACTGATTGCACGCAATTTTGATTTGGACATTAAAAACCCAACTAAACAAGAAGAAGTGATTGAACATTCTTCGGCAGAATTGATGACACAATTGGCAGATTCATTATTGAAAACCAATACCTTATTACAACAATTAAAACAATCGATTGAATAATGGAGTGGATTGATGTTAAATTTTCTGATTTTCTTAAAGAAAGAAAAGGAAGATATAAACCGAATGACGAATCTATAAAAGATTTAAAGAGAATTGAAAAAATTGATTTTTCAGGTCAAATTTACCTTTCAGACAAACCATCTAAAACTGATATGATATTAGTTAAAGACGGTGATTTAGTTATTTCAGGAATTAATGTAGAAAAAGGTGCTATGAATATTTTTCATGGTGAGGAAGATGTCGTGGCTACTATACATTATTCCTC
This sequence comes from Empedobacter sp. GD03739, assembly GCF_029843245.1. Lineage (NCBI taxonomy): Bacteria > Pseudomonadati > Bacteroidota > Flavobacteriia > Flavobacteriales > Weeksellaceae > Empedobacter > Empedobacter sp. GD03739. Next base: position 12,549 of record NZ_JAOCHX010000061.1, read on the forward strand.
ATATACATATGATGCTAATGTTATAGAATTACAATTTTTAAAGCATTTTTTGAAAAGTAAAAAGTTTAAAGATGTTTTGAAAGAACAAGTTCCAGGCGGAATTAAAACAGAGATAAAACCTAAGCATTTATTGCCTTTAGAAATTCAAATACCTAAATCTTTAGATGAGCAAAGAAATGTTGTTAATCATTTAGATGAGCTGTATGAAAGTTTAAATAATTTATCAACCGAAATCACCCACCAATTAAACATCATCAAAGATTTGCGACAAGCGTATTTGCGTGAGGCGATGCAAGGATTGTTGGTGAGCAATGAAACCAGCGACAACAAAACCGGAGCTAATTTATTAGCCCACATTCAAGCTGAAAAAGCCCAATTGGTGAAAGAAAAGAAAATCAAGAAAGGAAAACTTCAAGAAGCTGAAACTTTAGAGGAATTAATTTTTGATATTCCTGAAAATTGGAAATGGGCTACACTTGATGATTTAACTTTATACATTACAGATGGTACTCACCAAACTCCTAATTATACAGATAAAGGTAGAATATTTTTATCAGCACAAAATGTAAAGCCTTTTAAATTTATGCCAGAAAATCATAAATATGTTAGTCAAGAGGATTATGAAAGTTATATTAATAATCGATTAGCTGAAAAAGGAGATTTATTGGTAGCAAGGGTTGGAGCAGGTATTGGTGAGACAGCGGTTATTGATAGAGATATTGAATTTGCTTTTTATGTTAGCTTAGGTTTGGTAAAACCTTTTAAGAATCAGTTATCTTCTGAATTTTTAGCTTATGTATTTAATTCACCATATGGTGTAAAATATGCCAAAGGTAATATTTCAAGTAAAGGTGGTTCGGCTGGAAATTTCAATTTAGGTAGAATTAGATCATTTTTAATCCCACTACCACCCTTAGAAATCCAAGAACGCATTGTGGCTAAATTGGATGAGTTAATGGGCTATTGCGATGCCTTAGAAACACAAGTAAAACAAAGCCAACAAACCAATGCGTTGTTGTTGCAACAGGTGTTACGAGAAGCTTTGGGGGCTTAGATATAATAAAATTTTGATTATGGTAAATCTAAAAGAATACATTTACAAAGAAATGGATATTTTGTTTCTGGCACTTAATGCGCCAGAAATTTCTAATGCTAATGCGCATTGGTTCAGTAGAAATTTAAGTTTTTGGAACGTGTTATTCAAATCAGGGTTAATCACTCAACAAATCAACGATCCTTTAATAGGTGATGAGATTGTTTTTGGTTCTTCAAAAATCAATTACAATCAATGGATCTACGGTGTAACTGATCTGAATAACGAGTTAGTCGAAACCAATAGCCAAAATGTTTCAATTGAAACAAAGCATTTGGACAGAATACTAAAAATACTTGAACGTAATCATGTCAAGAAACTATGTTTAATACACTCTAAAGTTGGAGAATGTATTCGTAATTCTGATAAACTTTTAGATGTACAAAACAACAGATATGGATATATTGGCAAAATTGGAGAAACATTGGTCTATGAAGTGCCATTTCATAATGCTTCGATAACTAATAAAGAACAATACTATCAATTGCTTATAGATGCTATTAAACCTAGTCAAGAAAATAATTCAAAACAAGAAATAAATAAAGTTGCTCCAAAAACTAAAACAGGAAAGTATTTCATACTACCAAGTAATAGAAATTCGATTACACAAAATGATATTAAGAAAAAGACATTACGAATTACCGTAGATTTTAAAGATTATTTCCCTGCTAATGATTCTACAGTGAAGATTCAAATTGGAGATAATAAATTTAACTTAAAATATACACATAAAGAAGGTCGTTCCTCTTTATTAAAAGTAGATGAAAAAATTATTCGTCTTTTAAATCTTAAAGCTAATCAGCGATTAAAATTCGAGATGCTTGATAACAATATTTATGAATTAAGTAAAATATAGTATTAGTTTTTTGGTTAAAAATAATTAATCAAAACTAATACATTGTTGTTACAGCAAGTGTTGCGAGAAGTGTTGGGGGCTTAGAAAAAATAAATTAACACAATAAAAATTATTATATGGCTTTTATCCAAGGAACATTAGAAGAAGTTTACATATTTTTAGGGCCGAGAACATCAGATATTGTAACACAATTAGCAAGACCACATCGCAAAAAAAATGGTATTAGAAAATCTTGTGGAGAATTGAATAATGATGGTTCTATATGTAAACAATATACTGGCTTACATGCCGCACATTTAAAAGGTAGAGAACGCAAAATATTAATTCAAGAAATATTAGAAGAATTTGGTGAAAAAATTACCAATATTACTTATAAAATTGATTTGAATTTATTTGAGGAAGAATTCAAGAAAAAACACGAAAATTTTCATGATGTTATCAAATTCATGTGTCCAAAACATCATAAAAATTATGATTTAAATAATGGAATTGATAGTTCTAAAGAAGATCCAATTATTGATTTTGAGGAAATAGAAGAAATTATAGAAATATCTGAATTAATAGAAAATGAAGACCCTTTAGATACTTTATTAAAAAATAAAGATTTTGTTTTATCCGCTTTTGAAAAAATAAAATTAATGAATAATCAAGATGAAATAATTTTGACTATTACTGATCCTGAAAAATGTAAACAATTATTTAATTTAGATTTTGCTATATTAATAGAAATTAATAAAATTACAGAAGATCTTCACAGAAGATACTACAGTAAAGATATTTTCATTGACCATTATGGTAATGAATATAAAATAACTAATCATTGGTTTAAGCTACAGATAGAAGCTTTTGAAAATTGGTTAAACAATTCTAAATAATAATAAAACCCCAACAAAATTATTCATGTTGGGGTTTCTATATTTACTCCTTCGGAATCTCCACGAACACAGCACCAATATATTCTTCTTTATACCCTTTTACTGTCATCATGTGTATAAATGGAAGTAAATCCAACTCAATTGAACTTGTAATCTTCCCTAAAAACCGGAACGTTTAAAAATATAGTTTATTAACTTAGGGATAATTATGAAACAAAGCAATTTTACAGAAGTTCAGATCGTCAAGATCTTATCAG
>NZ_JAOCHX010000062.1:0-15133 GCF_029843245.1 Empedobacter sp. GD03739
CTAAAAAATGGGCTTGACTGAAAGGAAAGCTTATTTTAGGCTTGATTTTGCGGAGTTGGGTGAATGGAACGCTTCGCTTAGTAATTGGTGATTAGTAAATCGTAATTAGTTATTACTGGGCTTGAAAAACGTATGGATAGTGAAATGAGCCTAACGGAGTAAATCGTTGCGCAAAAATGATTGTGGCAATACTGCTACTTCAACAAGGGCAAAAAACGACATGAGATACTCTCTGCTTCGGACAGGTAAAGGAAGGGGCTATTTTACATAATATGATTATAGTGGGCTTGTCCCCGAAGCCCGCTAGGCGACTATAATGCCATGTTATGTAACTTAGCTTTGGTAGGGCGGCTGGGTTCGAGTTGTGAGTTTTGAGTGATGAGTTTTGAGTTTTTTTGCTTTTGTTGGCAGATGAGTTTGATTGTAAAAAGTAAAATGCCGTGATTGGGTATAAAAAAAGCCCCAAATAGTTTATCACTTTTTGGGGCATATCCGTTGAGTTTATTTTGTGATAAGCAAACTGGAAATTAACCGCAGTTGCTTTTTTGTTGTTGCCTTATACACTTAACTTTGCAAATAGGCGTTTATATTTTACTGACTATCAATTAATGGTTGATGTAGTATTTTGGATTTGGTAACCTTATAATTTACTCCAAATCCTTTATGATTTCCCTAAAACTACCTAAAGCAGACTCAATATTATCTACAATTTCTTGTGCTAAAATATCGGGTTCAGGTAGATTATCTAAATCCGTTAAGGATTGATCTTTTATCCAGAAGATATCCAATGATGTTTTATCTCTTGCGATGATTTCATCGTAGGTATATTTTCTCCAACGACCATCAGGATTTTCTTCTGACCACGTTTCCTTACGGTTGTAAATATTTGCTGAATTATAGCATTTAACGAAGTCTTGTAAATCGGCTTCAGTTAATGGCTTTTTCTTTAAGGTATGATGTACATTCGTGCGGTAATCGTAAATCCATACTTCTTTGGTTTGTGCTTCCTTGGATGCGGCCTTATTGGTAAAGAATAACACATTCGCTTTTACACCATTGGCATAAAAAATACCTGTAGGTAAACGTAAAATGGTATGCAATTCTGTTGTTTCTAATAAACGTTTACGAATTTCTTCTCCTGCACCGCCTTCAAACAATACATTATCCGGTAAAACTACTGCTGCTTCCCCATTAATTTTTAGTAAGGTTTTGATGTGCTGCAAAAAGTTCAACTGCTTGTTAGATGTTTTTTCCCAGAAATCTTGACGGTTGTAGCTCATGTCATCACGTTCTACTTCACCATCTTCATTGGTTACCGTGTACGAACTTTTCTTCCCGAAAGGTGGATTAGCTAATACATAATCATAGGTATTAGAATCTGATGATATTAAGGCATCAGAAGATTTAATTAATGGTTCACCATCAATTTCACCGATACCATGTAAATACAAATTCATTAAACACATACGACGCGTACTTGCCACGATTTCGTTTCCGTGGAAAGTTGCATCTTTTAAGAATTTCTTTTGGTCGCGGTCTAGAGATTGTTTACTTAAGTAATCATAACCTGCTAAAAAGAAACCACCCGAACCACAAGCAGGGTCGATGATTGTTTTCATTGGCTTAGGTTGTACACATTGGACCATCACATTAATTAAAGCACGTGGTGTAAAATATTGACCTGCGCCTGATTTGGTATCTTCGGCGTTTTTTTCCAATAAGCCTTCATAGATCTTCCCTTTAATATCCGATCCCATAGAAGACCAATCTTCTTGGTCAATTAAATTAAGAATACGCAATAACTTGGCAGGATCTTGAATCTTGTTTTGACTCTTTGCATAGATTTGTCCTAACATGCCTTTTTCTGAAGAAAGCGTACGTAATAATTGCGTGTAGAAACTTTCTAATTCGGCTCCGTTTTTACTACGTAAACTTTCCCAATCGCATAAATCACCATTTGGAATTTCGTTCCCGTCGATGTCTTTGATATGGGGTAATTGTATGTTTTTGCTGTATGGTGGTTTGTTTAATTCATCAACCATCTTAAGGAACAATAAATAGGTAATTTGTTCCAAGTAATCTCCGTAACCTACACCGTCATCACGCATCACGTTGGCAAGGTTCCATATTTTTGATATAATTGCTGACTCTGTCATCTTTAACTTTTATATTCTGGAATTAAATTTTCATTTTTTAAATTGAATATTAAATCCATTATTAATTTATTTAATTGCTCTAAATTTTCTTTTAATGATTTATTCATTTCATAATTATAGCAATTTGAATTTCTATATTTTATAAAATAACCTTCTTTCCATTCATTGTAAGAATTTGCAACTGCAAAATTTCTTAAATTTAACATTTCATCCTTTTTATAAAAAATATCAATTGCCCATTTCCCTTGTTTCTCATAGACTATATCAATACAAAGTCTATCTGTGTCTACAAATTTTGTAACGACCTCATTATTTTCTAACACAAGATCAGTATATGCAATTGAATCTCCAAAATTATTAAAACTAATGCTCTCGGTCTTTGAAATCTCTATAAAAATTTTTGTTACTAAATAAACATCCCATTGTGAAGGATTTATGTTATTTAATAATTTAATATCGAAAAAATTATCTGACCAAATGAATTGATTTGATTGTGTATGTTCTAAAACTGATATGAATTTTATGAAATAATATCTCCAATCTTGCTCGTCATTGAATAAAGCTAATCTATCTTTGTAAGCATCCTTCACAGATGTGTATTGCTTAGTTTCCCAATCCTTTATAATATCTAAAAATCCATCATTATTTACTACAGTATTTAGCCATGCCCTTGAATCGGGCATTAAAGCCCATTTTTCTTTACCTGCCGAATTTCCAGTATGAGTTGAATAATCAAAATAACTTAGAATATATTTTCTAAGCATTTTAGATCTTAAATCATGAAATAGAATTCCTAAAATGTTGATTACATTATTCGCTTTATCCTTTGGAAAATCAGAATCTAAATTAAAATAAATCAGCTTAAATAAAATATCTGTTCTACCTTCTAAAAACTTGTTTAATTTCTCATCAAAATATACTTCTTCGATTGGATGATTAATACTTTCTACAGGTGAATCTTTAATGTAATTTATTTTATTGATTTCATGTTCTTTTCTAGGAATCTGTAAATCATTTAAAATACCAACTACATCATACTTTTCACTTTTACTAATCCCCTCAAGAATTTGGTCTAAACGTACGGTAGGTTCATCTGCTACTTCTCTCGTATGAGAATAGTTTATTAAGAAATTACGGAATAAATATAATTCTTTATCATTTATCGTTTGAGCATTTAAATTCCCATTCAAATACCAAAACCATAAGGGTAAAACACGAATTCTTAAATTTAAAGTTTTTAAAGACTTGGTAAAGAAATCTTCAATAAAACGAGAAGGATTCTCAATTTCAATTAGTACTTTCTTTAACGCTGAAAATGCTTTTGATAAAAAAATAATATCAAGATTATCTATTTCATATGTCTTTAATTTCTCTGTTTGAAATTCTATCTCCCTATCAAAATTACCTTCTAAATATTGTTTTAATACACTTGCATAATAAAGAAATAATTCAAAACCTTGATCTGCATTTTCATTAGAGAATTTATATTCAAAGAAAAAATCTTGCCACTCTTCCCATAAGGCCCCTGCTTCTTTTTTATCCTCTTTCGAACATTTTTCAATTAAATTCGCTCTCAACTTTTCCTGATGTGATAAATGGTATCCACGACTGTTCATATAAAGGTACAAACGCTCTCCCTGTGCACTAAGCTGTGTATCGAAATAATTGAACTCTACATAATTTTCTACAAAATCAATTAAATCAACTAATTGATCATTCGAAAAAGCAACTAATTGCTTCTCTAAAAAATCAAAATTATTTCTCAAATTCTGAACCGTAATATCGTTGGTATATTCGATTTCAAAGAAGTCTTTATTTTGCTTATAGTCTTTTCCTTTTAATGTATCTTCAATAAAAAGACGCATGAATTCGTAAGCTGATTCACGCACTTTATAATCTACCTTAGGAAACTTATTATCATAATATAGTTTACTAAATGCATCTTTTTTTTCTGCCTTAGTATACAGTACCAATAACAACAAATAAAAGGTTGTGATACGTTGTTGCCCGTCAATTAAAAAAAATTGACCCGGTAACTGCTTATCGTGGTACGCATAAATGAACCCCATTTTTTGTTTAAACTGTAGTGTAGTGTAGACCTGTTGCAAATGTTGAAGGATAGTATTGTTCGTTAAATTATTCCCATTTACATTAACCGACAAATCAGCCTTCGTTTTTTTATTCCAACGTTTCATTAAGGATTCCCAAACTCTATTTACTTGTTCTTCTTCCCAAACATAATCACGCTGTAATTCTGGAATTACTAACTGATCTATTTCATTGTGTGTTAGCAAATCTTTTAAACTGTATCTACCTGTTTTCATTTACAAATTCAATTAAAGCATTATATGTATTTTTTATCCATATTGCATTAGCTTCTATATCTTCTTTTTCCCAAAACGTTAGATTTTTAGAAAAAGTTAAACGTTCATCCGAAAGATTATGTAATAATTTTGCAACTGCGTTTACAGTATGTGTAGGTACAAAAGACCCCATACTCATTAGACCTAATAATAATTCTCTTTTTTTGGGAAAAATATAGTTTTTTAACGTGCTATTATTTCCTCCTTCTAATAAAGCTAAATTACCTAACTGATGTTCAGAAACATCATGTGAAACGATCGTTTTAATCTCTTCATCTGTTAATAAAATATTATGCTTAATCTTTTGGTTTAATTCTGGTAAATCACTTGATTTTTCAATAAACCATTCTTTATACTTGCTTACATCTTCTTCTGTCGCATCTGGGTTTTGTGGGTATATATGTTCAATACTCCACTTGTTGTTGCGATAGGTATGAAAATCAAAACGATTCGACCAATCAATTACATGGATATCAAAACCTTTACTATCTTTTATTTTTACTAACGGGAATACATTTAGCGCTAAAAATATTTTATCTAATTTAGATTTATCTTTTGGGACATTATAAACTAAATCTTGGATCTTTTTATTTTTAATAAAAAGCTGGTTATAAAGATGTTGATATAATTTTTCTTTTAAATCTGAAACACCTAACGATAATATGTTATCTATGTTTCCACCAGTACAAGTAAAAAAGCCCAATAAATTATACAATTCATTGTTCTTGAACCAGTTTCTTAATCGTTTACTAGTAAGGTAAATTTTATCTAATTGAATGTTTGCTTCTTCAAAATTTTGTAACCCTTCATTGTATAAATTAAATAGTTTATAAGTGTCGCTTTGCTCTTTTGCAATAGACAAATTATCATAAAATTTATTAATCTTATCTAAGCGTTCATCATTACACTCTTTTACAATAGGTTTCAACGCATTTAATAAAGGATTTAACCCTAAAAAACCTTCCTTACTATTAACTAATTTATAATTATAAAAAAACAATTGATTTTGTTGTTCTGAACGAAGCCAATTATCCATGTCATCCCAATTACGAGCTATTCTATTTCTCTTTTCTTGAATATGAATAAAATTATCGTCATCATTATCCTTTCTCGTTGATTTAGTAAACAATAATCCTTTGATTAGATAGAGGTTGTTTAATTCTACTTTATTATCATTAAGATTAGAAAATATTTCTTCAGCTGCTGTTGTATCATCTTCTAAATTGATAATTATTTTTACTTTTTGACGGTAATAATTATAAAAAGCTTCTGCTTCCACCTTATCTAGTAATTCTAAAAAATTAAGAATACATTTTTTTGCGTGGTATAAATAAAAGATGTCTTGTTTTTTCTTTAAAATCACATTTCCTTCATCATTTTCTTCGTCCATCAATATGATTTCCTCAAAAATTCGACGATTGTTGTAACGTTCGTATTGAACAATATCTTTCGTTATATTATAAAAACCGAATGCTTTTTCAAAACAATAGAATAAAATACTAATTGTGGTAAGCCTTTGCTGTCCATCAATTACTTCAAGTAAATCCTTACATTCATCGTTACGTTTGATCGTGATGTATTGTAGGTAATATTCTTCTTGATTATCAATGAATGCTTCGTACACGTCTGTTAAGAACAACGGAACTTGGTCATGTGCAGCATTCGATTTCCACTTATACCCTCTTTGGTATGCTCCAATGTAGTAATTAGTAGCTGATAAAGTTTCTAATAACCCATCGGATACAAATAACTCTTCCAGGTTATAAATAAATTCTTTCATAATAGTTTAATTAATAGTCATGTAGTATCCTATTATAATTTTACTTACTGCATCAAACGCTACTTATTTAGTGCATCAAATTTATTTTTTAGTGCATCACTTACACTGTAGGTTCTGTATTTATCCGATCCTTGTAATTTCAATAAATTAACTGCATTGAGTAAGGTTAAATCTCGCTGAATCGTTGCCCTAGAACTGTTTAGTGTTGCTACTAGCGATTTTAAAGTTAAACTCTCGTTTGCATACAGAAGGTTCATAATATTAATTAATCTGTTTCTTACTGCATCACTTACTGCATCGCTTACTGCATCATTTAGTATCTCACGTACTGCATCATTTACCGCATCACTTACTTGATCTGAAATACTAGGAATAAAAACATCTTGTTTAAGGTCCGGTCCAAAGAAGCTTAATATTACCTCATTCTTTGTATTGGTCCATTTGGGTTCCTTTAGTCCAAGCTCTTTACATTCTTCCAAAATTTTCATTGTACCACGGCCTAGTTTATCGATATACCCAATTAAGAAAATAATATGTGCAATGTCTGGATTGGTAGGAAAAGACCGATGATTTTTCTTTAAATCACTTACTTTTAATTCGTCCGGAAGCTGACCACTATTCGCAATCACAAAGGAGTCGGGATAAACAGATATGGTTAAATGACTATTGAAACGAGAATAATCGCGATGAATTAAAGCATTAATAATACCTTCTTGTAATGCTTTATTGGGATATTTAAAATCTATTCTTCGCCATTCGTTTTCAGCGAATGTACTGCGCGTTCCCATATTCATTACATAGTTTTCTAATCGCTCACGGATTTCGAACAAATTTCCTTCAATTATATCGTCGCGTAATAGACCTTTATCTGTTTTGTTCTTTTGGTATTCTGTTAATCGAACCCTTGTTTGTGGGAAATACTTACTTGCATTTTTAGCAAATAGTATGACACAAGCGTTTGTAAAAGAGCCGTTATTAAATAAACCGTAATGATTTAGAAATTCTAAATAATTTTCCCCTTGGTAACTGCTACGTCCATTTTCTTGTGATAGCTTCATTACAATTCTGATTAGATCGAAATCCAAATCATCTTCATCTACACCAAAAGAAACTTGGCGTTCCCAATGCAATTCTGCTTTTTGCCTATTTTTAATTAATGCTGCAATATCTTCTGTAGATGCTTTAACTGTTTTACTTCCTTTTCTGATGTAAATGGTATCATTGCATACGTAAGGCTGTTTGGTTCCTTCAGATACTTTTAGTATAAATACCGCTTTATCTTCAATTTCTTCTTTGATGATTTCTATGGGCGCTTCTGGTGTAATAGCATTGGTTAATTTCGATCGTAAATCATTGATCGAAATCGTCGGGTCGATTCCCTTAATGTTTAGCTGATCATTCACCCCAACAATTAAATTTCCGCCTTTATGATTCAAAAAACTAGATAATATGATGGCTAAACGATCGACTTTAATCGCTTCTAAGAACTCAACCGTTTCCGATGCTCCTTGTTGAATTAGCTTTTGTAATTTGTTATTCTTCATCTTATAAAGCTTTTAAATCAGTTTCAAATCGGATATAATTAGAAAATAAAGTATTTACAAATGGTGCCCCATCTAATTCATATTTATAAAACTGATGTGCCCATAAACGATATCCATCTTGATTACCATTACCAATAGCATCATTATACATATCAATTACTTTTAGAGAATCTAAAACCATTGTTCTTTTAGGTAATTCAAAATCGGTTCTATTCCCTTGATTAAACATAAAATCTTTTAGCAATATACGAGTGTAAGGAACGTATGAATGTACTAAAAAACCTCTTGGTTTATTCATTGCAATAGCATGTAAAAATTCTTTATGCGTTATTCCTGAACCGTAAGAGTTAAATATCACTCCAAAGAAAAAATCGCAATCTTCAACCGCTTTAAGACAATTTTCCTCATTTGATTTACCAGGAGCAGCATATACGGTTCCCATATGTGAACAAATAACTTCATAACCATATCCTTTTAATTGGTTATATATTGCCTCTATAACATGTTCATTATGATACACCGTAGAAGACAGCATTATTTTTATTGGTGGTTGTTTAGCCATATTGGTGACTATTACTTTTTCTTTGTTTTCTTACTTGATTTATTCGCTTCTTTCTCGTCCTTTATCTTTTCTAAAAGCACTGAAGCCGGATCGTAATCGCGTTCTTGCTGGCAAGCTTTTATTTCCGCTTCGCTTAGTAAACGACCTTCAAAGGCTTTCTTTAAAATAGATTGGCGTAAAGCTTCTGCTTGGCTAAGGCTGTCTTTTATTTGCTGCTCTACGGCATCACAAACCGATAAACGAGACTCGATTTCTTTGACGATTTGGGCTTGTTCTTCGAGTGAAGGGACTGGAATTTCTGTTGATTTTATAGCATTCATTCCCACATTACCTTGTCCTGTGTTACCTGTTTCAGCACTAAAGAAGTCATTTTTAAAATAGTCAGTAAACGAATAGTATAAAAAATATTTAGGTATGATTTTTTGTTTATTGAATCGTAGAGCTGCTAATCTTTGATTTAATAATAAATTATCAGTTTTGACTAAAGCCGTATAACCATAATCTCTTTTATTTCTAGTACCTGTTAATGAAATAACACAATCATCAACTTGTAGTAAATATTTCTCAGTTTTTTCACTAATAGAATCAACAAACACAGGAGATGAATCCAAACGTATATTGTCAGGTCTAATATTTCCAATTCTAATTACCTGGTATTTGCCAATTTCTTTAAATTCAGTACTTTTAAATGCAAAACCACCAATTGCGATTGATAATTCATCTAATTTAGATTTCGTCAATTCCCCCTCAAAAGCTTTTTTCAAAACGGCTTGGCGGTAGATTTTGAGTTGGTCTTGTGCTTTTTTTAGGTCGGCAATCCCCGCATCCAAACTCGAAAACAAGGCTTCTATCTTTTTGACGATGGCACGTTGTTCGGGAAGTGGTGGGAGTGAAATTATTAATTGTTTTAAAGAACGTTGATTAATTGAAGATTGATTTACAGATCTTTGAGCAATCTGCAAAAAGCCTCCCCTATATTTTGTAAACTTCAAATAATATAAAATATAAGAACTATTTAAAATTGAAAATGGTCTTAGTAATAATAAATTAATTCCATGTATCAATTTTCTGACATCTCTAAAAATTGCAGTCTTTCCAAGATGAGAATCCGAGTTAATATGACTAAATAATATATCTCCATTTTTCAATAGATATTTATTGTGTAAATTATCATCATAATCTATTGCATATTTAACTCTGCCCCAATCTATAGTTTCATTCCAAATAGTTTCAATTCTAGAAACAGGAATTCCATTTTTATCATCTGTTTGTTTAATTGAAGAACCATTTGTTATCAATTCAAATACATCATCAAAAGTACATTCTACCCAATCTGCTCTCATTATGCTGCTAAAGCTTCATTTAATTCATTAATAATTATTTGCATATCGTCGCCAAAGAGTTGGTACATTTTACCACGTCCGCCGTGTACATCAAAAGGATTGTAGTCCAAATCGTCTAATTCCAGATGATAGGAATTCACAATATGATCCTTAATCATACGAAGCCAATCCATTTGCTCGGACGTAAAACGGTTGTGTTGTCCGGCATTTTGCGCAAATATCCATTGCTTAAAATTGTCGTCTACCGTTTTATCAAAGGCTTTGAGTTCAGTATCAATCCCACACACGGCACGTATCAAAGATACCAAAGCTATTAATTCATCTTTTGGCGCATCGCTGTTGGTTTTACCCAAACTTTTGTAGGCATCCCAAATATGCAATGGCGCAAATATCGGCTTTTCTAGGCGTATCTTCTCCATTAAATCCTTCATCATTTTGAAGGTAATTTCTCTTCTACGATAAGGCTGATCGAAGAAAATAGATAAGGCGGTGATTTCGTTTTTGTTAGCTAGTAAGTATTCCTCAAAATCCTGTACCAATTCTTGGGCTTTATCGATGGTGGTCGTATCCCATTCGGATTTTAACACCGTATCTATGTTGATATGATCGATAATTTGCTCGTGTTGTTTACGCACATTGTCGATGTATTCGTTCAGTTCGCCATTGAAACTCAAAGAAGCTTGACGAATTAAATTTTCTTGCGCTTCCTCTCGAGCTTTTTCCTGTAACAAAGGTGTTCTATCTTCTATAGGTGTTTGCTGAATGATGTGTTGCGCTGCCGCTTCTATCGCATCGGGATCAAAAGCCGTAATCAATTCTTTGGTGATTTGTTTTAAGGTTTTCCCACCTGAAAGTTCTTCAATTTTAGCAGCTTCCTTTTGGGTAATTTGTTTATCCAAACGAATCAGCCTATTGGCTAAGGAAAGAAATACATCTTCTTCCGCCACGCCCATGGTAACAGCTCCCAATAATTCTTTTAACGCCACTGTTGGTTTACGCTCTAATGGTCGGCTATCGGTTTTCTTGGATTTGGTAGCTCCTACCGCATCTATGATGACAAAATGATTTTTAACGCGCGCTTGCTTACTCACCAGTTGCAATTTGTCGGCATTGATGGTACGTGTACCACGTCCTTTCATCTGCTCAAAGTAATTGATGCTTTTGACATCGCGCATAAAGAGCAAAACTTCTAAGGGTTTGACATCTGTACCCGTTGCAATCATATCTACCGTAACGGCAATACGTGGGTAGTAATCGTTTCTGAAACGATTCAGCACGGACTTTGGGTCTTCGTCTATTTTATAGGTTACTTTTTTACAAAACTCGTTGCCTTCACCAAATTCTTCACGAACGATATTGATGATATCATCGGCATGCGAATCTGTTTTGGCAAAAATCAAGGTTTTAGGCACTTCGTATTCGGTACGATCAGCATTCCAACGATCTGGATAAATCACTTGTTCCAATGCACGTTTGAATTCTTTGATGATGGTACGAATCTGCGATAAATTCACCACTGCTTTGTCTAAGTCGTTGCGTTTATACTCCGTATCTTCATCTTCTTGTTGCCAACGTTTGGCACGAGAGAGTTTATCCCGACGGTCTACAAACCACCCCGATTCAATCAATCCGCCTTTTTGCGAAATTTCCGTTTCGATGGTATATACTTCATACGGTACATTCACGCCATCCAAAACCGATTCTTCATAAGTATATTGACTTACCACATTTTCGTTGAAGAAACCAAAGGTGCGTTTGTCTGGTGTAGCGGTAAGTCCTATTAAGAACGCATCAAAATAATCCAATACCTGTTTCCATAGATTATAAATCGAACGGTGACATTCATCGATGATTATGAAATCAAACTGCTCAATCGGTACTTGTGCATTGTATTCTACAGGAATTGCCTTTTTCTCGGCTAACTTTTGTTGTAACCAAGATGATTGCTCGTTGGGGTTTTCTATATCCGCATTCTCGTCCATTTCTTCGCCTCGCAGAATAGAATACATACGTTGAATGGTAGAAATACACACCTGACTGTCCGAAGCGATATAGCTTGAACTCAATCGCTGCACGTTATATAGTTCGGTAAACTTACGGTTGTCATCATTAGGTTGAAAAGCCATAAACTCTTGTTCAGCTTGTTCGCCTAAGTTTTTGGTATCTACTAAGAAAAGTATGCGTTTTGCTTTGGCAAACTTCAACAATCGGTAAACAAACGTTGCAGCCGTAAAAGTTTTTCCTGCACCTGTAGCCATTTGAATTAATGCTTTAGGTTTGGCTTGTTTGAAGGACTTTTCTAAATTATTAATAGCTGTAATCTGCGCTGGACGTAACCCCGTTTCATCTAAAACAGGAATATCGTGCAAACGACCACGTAATGATTTATCTTTTTTCGACCATTCCAACAAGGTTTCTGGTTGATGAAAATGAAATACCTCGCGAGAACGCGCATTAGGGTCACGATAATCGGTGAAACGTGTAATTGTTCCGGTACTTTCATACACAAAAGGAATTGCCTCAGCCGATTTGAAAAACTTTAATTGTGCCTCAGCATAGCCCTTAGATTGTTCTTCTGCAACAGTTAGTCTGTGACCTTCATTTTCCTTCTTCGCTTCAATAATACCTATTGGCTTTTGATTGACAATAAGTACATAATCAGCAGGACCTACAGAGGTAGTGTATTCACGAACTGCAATGCCCTTTGAAGCATTGAAGTTTATTTTATCTTTAGACTGAACCGCCCATCCTGCTTGACGCAGCATTTCATCAATACGATCACGAGCAATTTGTTCTGGGTTTTGGTTTACTGTCATTTAACAAAGTGTTGTTATTACAATTGGTTAATTGTTGTTAAAATTAACAAATTAAATGGCAAAAGCAATTAAAAAAGTAACCTAAGTAACCAAATTTCGGCAAAAACATTTTTTTGTTTTTTGAGTTTCTGAAAAAACTGTTTCAAACGAAGATATTAATGCAATAAGGAGAACCAATGGTTCTCCTTTTCTTTGATTTTAGCTTATGTTACTAGTTTTTGTTTTGAGTGATTTTACAATTTTTTCTTTTGGTCAAATTTGGTTACTTTCCTTACTCGGTGTTATTCGGTGTATATTTGAGTATTACAATGAAATTTTAACGTTTTTTGAGTGCTAAAAAAGTAAGGAAAAGTAAGGGGATTTTTGCACCTAGTATTGAGATTTGAGATGTTAGAAATTAGACTTTTTTTGTTATTTATCATTTTAATTCTTTGTTCATTTTCTGTACTTGATCGTATTCTAATTCTTTGACTGCATATACATACGAACCATTTTTAGAAATCCTCATAAAACCATGTTTCTTTAAAGCTTTACCTAATTGGTTTACTGTTCCGCTATTGATATTGATGTTACTGAAAAAAGCCAATCGTGTGGCTATTTGTGTCGTATTAAGAAAGGCATTGGCTGTTTCTTTATCTGCTTTCTCGAACCACGTGAGTAGCAATTCTTCTTCTGGGGATTTTATTTGGTATTGCTCATTATTTTGGTTGATGTTTTTAATTTCTTCGTTGTTAAACCAATACCTGAATCCTTCATCAATTAGATGTAATGCTTGTTTATAGCAATTATCTAAATTTACGTTGTGATGGTATTCGATGTGTTCAACTTCAAAACATAGGAAACGACGAGAACCCGTAGTATCATTTAAAAATTGGGCTGTATTTACCGAACCTGCAAATGATGCTCTACGTGGTAAGGTTTCATTATTATGTCCGTATGCTTTTCTCATTCTGATATGGGATTTGGTTATGATTTCTTTTAAAGAACCGATTTCTGTTTTATTTAGGTTTTCTAATTCGTCTAAGTTGATTAACATACATTCTGCCAAATGGATTAAGGTGTCTTTGTTGTTTGGATTAATCGTACCTGAAAACAAATAATCCTTTAATGGTTTTGGTACTAACTTTTCCATCCAGGTTGTTTTTCCAATTCCTTGTTTCCCACTGAATACAATTACTGTTTGATTGACAACTTTTTCGTTTGTTACACAAGCTACCATTGCTACAAACCATTTTTTGAAACACTCTAACCATAATTCTTGGTTGGTTGTTGTGATGGTATTTGCTAATTCGGTGATGTAATCGACTTCTTGATTTATCTCTGGCAACGTCGAAAAATAATCTTTGAATGGATCAAATTGTTCCACATAATCCGATAGCAATAAATAGCGTAAACCTTGAATGCTGCATTTCACTTTTGCTTTTAGAACTTCTCTTAATATGGAGTTTTCTACAAAATCTGTTATAGGCTTATACATTTGGTTACGAACCTTCTTATATTCCAACTTTCCTGTTACAATGTTATACCTAAAGTTGTACCTTTTATTTAGGAACATTTCCAGTCGTTCTATGGCAGCAGGTTTTTCTTCGTCATCATCGATTTCTTCCTCGTTTGTTGAACTACTTTTCGGATTTGTCTTTTCCTTTGTTTTCGGTGTTTTATACTCCTTATCAGTACCAAATTCGTGTGTATTGTTGTACGCACTTTTTACTGCATTCATTACTTCGATTTCGTTGTAGTTGTAATCGGATAAAATGAAGCCTAATGCTTCTGCATACCTGATTCCTTTTCGGTTTAGGTTACACGCTAATTGATGTACAAAGTTATTTCTGTTTCCTTCAACGTAATCCATTTTCTGTTTTGTGAATCGGACGCAATGTTCAATGAGCGTATTCGTATCTGGTGTAAATGGGGTTTGATACGTTTCTGTAAAACTATTCTGTGTATGGTTTCGATGTGTTTCATTTAAGCTATGATTATTATTTATTTGGTGAGATCCTGAAACAAGTTCAGGATAACAATAAAAAATTTCAGCGTTTGGGTTGAAATAGATTTCTGGATCAAAGGAGTAAAAACATAAACGTGTAATGTCTTTTCCGGATTTATCGATTTCTATTTCTAACTCTTTTTCGTAAAATTCTTTGATAATGTTGTACGTGTTTTTGTGTTCGTCTTGATTGGTTGAAACCTTGATGAATAGCTTTAATCCGTTGTTTGATGGACTGATAAATGCCATAAATGTTGTACTTAATTCAATGGCTTTTTGTTTGATTTCTGCTAACTTATTTTTCTCTACTTTATCAATATCCAGTACAATTATTTGATTGTAATTTTGGAGGTAGTCTAATTTTCTACCTCCTTTGAATGTTGCACTTGGTGTAAAAGCTAGTAATGATTTCTTTGCTTTTTCGTATGGTTCCATTTTTCCTTGTTCTAAGGATTTTCTTAAATACAAAATTTGACTTTTGTATGTTCCTTCTTTGATTTCTGTTACGATTTGCTCAATTGGAACAGTGTTGATGACTTCGTTGAAGTTTTGGAATAAGGTGAATTTCATATTTTGTTGTAT
>NZ_JAOCHX010000063.1:0-15034 GCF_029843245.1 Empedobacter sp. GD03739
GAAATCAATGTATTTTAGTTGATTTCCTTTTTTCGCTTTAATATCGTTAAGTTGAGTATGGAAATTTTTGAGTTCAATGCTGAATATTTTTTCAAATAATTCGATTAATTGATTTAGTTCGACTTCCCCTTTATTAACAGAGTCTGATAAATAAATACCATAAATTAATATAATTAAATTAACTTTAGTATCCGTCCATTTTAAATTAGATGATATTATAGAGTTTGGATTTTTTAACTGGTACAATCTTTCATCAATATATTTAATTAATGCTTTTATAGCATTTCGTTTTCCTATAATTTCTGAAATAGAATTGATGGCATAGCTCTCGTTTGATGCAAAAATAAAATTGTTCTTTCTCCATTTGTAATGTTCACGAAGAAAGAATTTTTCTTCATCTTCTACTAAATTAAAGTATGATAACATTTGAACTTCGTGATCCTGTAAAGTCTTTAAACTTTCTCTTTTTTTTTGTAGAAGTTCTACTTCTTGTTCATCTGTAATACAAAATGAAAACTTTTTAGCTTCTATATTCTGTATTGATTTAAAGTAATGAAGCTTTTCATATATTTTGGGGTATTCTTTTTTAAAAAAATCAACTTCTGTGTCGGATGAACTAAATTCATGAGAACACAAGATGTGTTGAGTTTCATCTAAAAACTCAGTAATTAATCCAATCGCAATTTTAGCTCCAGTTATTGGATCATTGCTTTTAAATATTATTTCAGCTAATTTACTCTCAAAATTGCCAAAATTAGAAATCAAATTCTTACCCATAAAAATTTTGGTTAGTATACTAGTATGTTAATTAACATAAAGTTAACAATTATTTAATCATTCTAAATTAAATATTTAAAAACATATACAAAGCTCCAATTATGGAGCTTTAAAGTATAGTTTGTTTTATACTCACATTATGTTCTTTTTTTGAACAATGTTTTTGAGCTGCTGCATATCGTTGCTCACTTTCTGTTCGGTAATCCTTGCATAATGTTGAGTAGTTGTAATGCTGTTATGTCCTAACATTTTTGAAACTGATTCAATAGGAACACCATTAGACAAAGTAATCGTAGTAGCAAATGTATGTCGCGCACAATGGAATGTTAGTTCTTTATCAATACCCGAAAGTGCTGCAATCTCTTTTAAATAAACATTCATTTTTTGATTACTGAATACAGGTAATAATTTGCCATTACTACATAAAGGATGATTCTTGTACTTTTCTATAATCTCTATTGGGATATCTAATAAAGGAATTTTTGTCGGAGTTGAGGTTTTTTGTCTGTACGTATGAATCCATAATTGTCCATCGATTCCTTTTACCATATGATTTTTGGTCAAGTTATCCACATCTACATAAGCTAATCCGGTATAGCACGAGAATATGAAAATATCACGAACTAAGTTTAATCGTTCAGCTGGATGTTCTTTTTCATAAATTTTGATGATTTCTTCTTGTGAAAGAAATATACGTTCGACCTTTTCAATCTTTACTTTATAATTGATAAAAGGGTCTTTCTGAATCCAATCATTCGCTAAACAATAATTAATAATCTTTTTGAAGTTCTTGATGTATTTAACTGTTGTATTGTTATTGCAGTTACGAACAGAGCGAAAATAGAAATCTAAATCCATAATAAATGCATGGTCTATTTTGTCTAAACGGATATCGTCTTCTTTATATTGATGCTTTAAGAAATCTTGTAAATGCTTTAAAGTTGTTTCGTAACGGAGTACAGTACCAGGTGCAAATTCTTTGTTAGCCAATTTAGCCATTTGTTCGTTGTGTAGCTTAAAGATTGGAATGAGCATACGAACTGCTTCTTCTTTTTTATGGTTTAGAAGGTTTTTGACATCATCTAACGTAAGTTGTTCATCTCGTAAACTGTATTCGATTTCGATGTTAATAATCTTCATTTTTAGGACATCAAGGTAACCATTGATTGAACTGGCTTCTTTAGAATTACCCTTGATTTTGGAATTTTTTGCATCCCAAGTTCTAGGATCGATGAATTTTTTGGTACTGAATTCCCAACGTTTTCCATTAATGGTGATTCTTACATACAACGGAGTTAAGCCTGTTTTATTGGCTTTAGCACTTCTTGGGTAAATGTGAAGTTTTAAATCTTGTTTCATTTGATCAATTTTTGATGGTTAATAAAAAATTAATTGGTTTTTTCTAAAGAATCAAGATGTTCGATATATGAATAGGTTATAAAAAAGGCTATTAATACACCCATTAAAAATGTTAAAGAAACTGTTTGTAAGCCTTATGAATAAAGGGATTTTCAATTTTAGCGAGACCCTAATTTTAGGAATTCTTTTGGGTCTCGATTTGGTCTCTCCTTAAATGTCTAAATATGTCCGTTAAAGGTATATTATGTACATAAAAAAAGCCCTATTTCTGCTGAAATAAGGCTTTTAACTGCTAAATGCTGTTAAAAAAGTGGAGCTGGCGGGATTCGAACCCGCGTCCAAACAAGCAACAAATAAGCTTTCTACATGCTTAGTTTATTATTAATTTTCGACGAAATCCTGAGAATAAACACTCTGTCATCCGCTTATCATCTAAAATCTCGAAACCTATCCGATGCACTAAGGTTTCTATTCTTACTTTCCCGTGTCCCTGTATCAAACGCCGTAAGTCAAGGCTTTTGAGGGACATTCAGCTTCTATACCTAGTATAGACGTGGCGTATTCTTACTAAAATTCAGAATTATGCAGCTAAAGCGTACTCTTCGTTGCCAGTTAAAAAGTTGAAGTGCCTGATTAAAGTGAGTACACAACCTATCACTGCATGCTTACTTACCCATTGGCCTTGCTGTCAAAACCAGTCAGCCCCATAAATAAATTGTCAATAAATAATTGACGGATGCCAAATGTACAAATTTTATACCAAATAGAATTAACTTTTTCTAAACATAATTATTGAACAAATTTGAATAAATTAGAAAAAATTTAATTCACAAAAAATTTTAATAAAATGGGAAACTTAGTTAATGTACCTACATTCAAAGATCATTATGACAATTACATCAATGGTCAATTTACGCCACCTACAAATGGAAAATACTTTGATGTTGTAACGCCACTTACTGGAAAAGTTTTTACAAAAGCTGCGCATTCTTCAGAAGAAGACTTAGTAAAGGCGGTAGATGCTGCTCACGAAGCTTTCAAAAGTTGGAGTCAAACTTCGCCAACGCAACGAAGCATTATTTTGAATAAAATTGCAGATCGAATCGAAGAAAATCATAAAATGATGTTAGATCATTATCGTCAAACTAAAAATATGTTAGTTTCTTACAGCAAAAAGAAACTTGGATTCTTCTAGTCAAAACATTTAAAAATGCTACCATTGATATCTATTTTAATAATAATTCAAAACCATAAATTTATGATTCCAAAAACAATGAAAGCAGCGGTTGTACAAGGATATGGACAACCTTTAAAAATTCAAGAAGTTCCAGTAAAAACTCCTGGGCGATATGAAGTTCTCGTAAAAGTAATCGCATGTGGTGTTTGTCATACAGATTTGCATGCAATTGATGGAGATTGGCCTGTAAAAGCTAAAATGCCTTTAATTCCTGGACACGAAGGGGTTGGTATTGTCGTAGCATGTGGACCAGAAGCTCAAGTGAAAGAAGGTGACGCTGTTGGTGTTCCTTGGTTATATAGCGCTTGTGGATGTTGTGATCATTGTATTACTGGATGGGAAACACTTTGCGAAGCTCAACAAAATGGTGGATATAGTGTAGATGGTGGATTTGCTGAATATGTAATTGCAGACTCTAGGTATGTAGGGCATTTAAAATCGAATACAAACTTTCTAGAAATAGCTCCAATTTTATGTGCTGGTGTAACAGTGTATAAAGGATTAAAAGAAACGGATACTAAACCTGGAGAGTGGGTTGCTATTTCTGGAATTGGAGGCTTAGGACATGTTGCTGTACAATACGCAAAAGCAATGGGATTGAAAGTAGCTGCTATAGATGTTGCTGATGACAAACTAGATCTAGCAACAAAACTTGGAGCTGATATAACTGTAAATGCTAAAAATACAGATCCTGGAAAATTTTTGCATAAAGAAGTTGGCGGAATGCATGGAGCTCTAATTACTGCAGTATCTCCAATTGCTTTTAAACAAGGAATTGATGTATTAAGACGTAAAGGAACAATTGCTTTAAACGGATTACCTCCAGGATCATTCGAACTACCTATTTTTGAAACTGTTCTAAAACGAATCACCGTAAGAGGTTCTATTGTTGGAACAAGAAAAGACTTACAAGAAGCATTAGATTTTGCTAACGAAGGTTTGGTAAAAGCTACTGTAACACCAGCTAAATTAGAAGACATTAATGATGTTTTTGACAAAATGAAAAAAGGTCAAATTGATGGTCGAATAGTATTAGATATAGCTAGTACAACTTAAAAAAAAATTTTTCTGTATGAAATCAATTAATCGTATATCTGCATCTGATAAAGCAAAAAAACTTCTAGTTGAATTAAAAGCAAAACATGGCGATTTAATGCTTTATCAAGCGGGAGGTTGCTGTGAAGGAACGCAACCGCAATGTTTCAGAAAAGGAGAATTTTATCTTCGATACAAAGATGTTTGCATAGGAGAAATTGATGGAGTAGAATTTTGGATTGACAAAGATTTGTTCGAATATTGGAAACATGCACATTTCGAATTAGATGTAATTGATGCAATTGGCGCAGGAGGTTTTTCGTTAGAAGTTCCGCTTGGCAAAACATTTAAAGTCAATTATCGAATATTCTCTCAAGAAGAACTTAATCAATTAGACGAAGTCAAAATCAATTTATAAAAGAAAAGCCATTTGCAATGCAAATGGCTTTCTTATTTATGATAGAAATAATTTTATCCTAAAACTTCAATCGCTTTGTTGATACGCGCAATCGTTTCCTCTTTTCCTAAAGTTGCCATAATTACAGGAACATCTGGTCCTTGTAATGCACCAACTAAACTAAGACGTAAAGGCATTCCGATTTTTCCAAATCCAATTTCTTGCGTTGTAACATATTCTGCCATTGCATCGTGTAAAATTTCTGAAGTAAATTCTGATGAATTTAAAACTTCAACAAATTTTCCTAAAATCTCTTTCGAATCATCTTTCCACGCTTTTTTAGCTGCTTTTTCATCGTAAGTAGAAGGAGCTATATAAAAGAATTGACCTTGTTCAAAAATATCTTTTACAAAGTTTGCTCTTTCTTTTAACAATTCAACCACTTTTGCATCTAAAGCTGGATTCGCTTCGATTCCGTTTTCTTTTAAAACTTC
This sequence comes from Empedobacter sp. GD03739, assembly GCF_029843245.1. Lineage (NCBI taxonomy): Bacteria > Pseudomonadati > Bacteroidota > Flavobacteriia > Flavobacteriales > Weeksellaceae > Empedobacter > Empedobacter sp. GD03739. The sequence continues at coordinate 5,300 of NZ_JAOCHX010000063.1, forward strand.
TTCGAAAGATGGCAATAATTCTTCAACAGATTTTTGTTGTAAATATTGGTGATTAAACCAAGTTGCTTTTTCTGGAGAAAAACGTGCGCCCGATTTTGAAACTTTTTCTAATGAAAATAATTGAATCAATTCTTCCATTGTAAAAATCTCTTGATCTGTTCCAGAATTCCATCCCAATAAAGCTAACATATTCAACACTGCATCTGGGAAATAACCTTCTTGTTTGTATCCTTTTGCAATTCCTTCTTCTGTTTTCCATTCCATTGGGAAAACTGGAAATCCGTGTTTGTCTCCATCACGTTTACTTAATTTTCCTTTTCCTTCTGGTTTCAAGATTAATGGTAAATGTGCGAAACGAGGCGCTTCCCAACCAAATGCATCATACAATAATTCGTGTAAAGCCATTGATGGTAACCATTCTTCTCCACGAATTACGTGAGAAATTCCCATCAAATGATCGTCCACAATATTTGCTAAGTGATACGTTGGCATTCCATCAGATTTGAACAAAACTTTATCATCTAAAGTTGATGCATCAATCGTGATTTTTCCACGAATCATATCATCCAATAAAACTGTACGCGAATCATCAATTTTGAAACGAATCACATAAGGCGTTCCATTCTCAATTAAAGCTTTTGTTTCAGCTTCCGTCATTGACAATGAGTTTTTCAACTTTCCTCTTGTCGACCAGTTATAAATAAATGTTTCTTTATTTTCTTCTGCTTTTGCACGTGCAGCATCTAATTCGTCTGCCGTATCAAACGCATAATATGCATTTCCTGAAGCTAATAATTCGTCTACATATTGTTTGTAGATTTCTTTACGCTCTGATTGACGATAAGAACCTAAATCTCCACCAAAACCAACACCTTCATCAGGAGTTAAGCCTAACCATTTCAACGAATCGATAATATATTGTTCAGCACCTTCCACATAACGTGTTTGGTCTGTATCTTCAATTCTTAATAAGAATTTTCCGTTATTATGTTTTGCGAAAAGATAATTGTATAACGCAGTACGGACTCCTCCGATGTGTAACGCACCTGTTGGACTTGGCGCAAATCTTACACGAACTTCTTTTGCCATTGTATCAAAATTTTTGCAAATTTAAGTCGTTCAATTCTATAATAGATATTTATTTTAAATAATATTCTATTTTTTATCTTCGTAAAACGAAAATTCAACAAAATAAAACCACATAAAAATGAAATTATATACAATAGAAACAGGAAATTTTAAATTAGATGGCGGCGCAATGTTCGGAATTGTACCAAAATCGATTTGGAATAAAACCAATCCTGCTGATGATAGAAATTTAATCGACCTTGCGATGAGATGTCTATTAATCGAAGATGGTAAACGATTAATATTGATTGATACAGGAATCGGAACTAAACAAGATGCAAAATTCTTTGGTTTTTATTATTTATGGGGCGATGCTACTTTGGATAACTCTTTAGCCAAACATGGTTTTCATCGCGATGATATTACAGATATTTTCTTGACGCATTTGCATTTTGATCATTGTGGTGGCGCAATTCAATACAACAAAGAGAAAGATTATTTAGAAGCTTCATTCAAAAACGCAAAATTTTGGTCGAATGCGAATCATTGGGATTGGGCAGTAAATCCAAATCCACGTGAAAAAGCGTCTTTCCTGAAAGAAAATATTTTACCTCTACAAGAAAGTGGACAACTTAATTTGATTGATTTGCCTCAAAATGGATCTATTTTAGAAAATTCTCCACTTGGTTTTGATATTTTATTTGTGGATGGACATACCGAAAAGCAAATGTTGCCAATTATTACCTATAAAGGCAAAAAAATAGTTTATATCGCAGATTTAATCCCAACTGTAGGGCATATTCCATTAATTTATGTAATTGGGTTTGATACACGACCTTTAATAACAGTTGAAGAAAAAGGAACGTTTTTACAAAAAGCAGTCGAAAATGAATATATTTTGTTTTTTGAACATGACCATGTCAACGAATTAGCTACGTTAAAATTAACAGAAAAAGGGGTTAGATTAGATAAAACCTATTCATTTTCAGAAGTTTTTGATTCAATTTAAAATCAATTTCATAACCGAAATGATTTCACAAATTCAGAAAAATATTTTCATACCTTTGTGTTGTCATTTAAAAAAATTATAGAAGCATGGGATGTGGATCTTGTGGAACTTCTAATGGCCTTCCGAAAGGATGTAACAATAATGGTGCTTGTGGCACTGATGGTTGTGGAAAATTATCAGTTTTTGATTGGTTATCGAATATGCAACTTCCAAATGGACAAGAAAAGTTCAATTTTGTGGAAGTTCGTTTCAAAAACGATCGAAAGTTTTATTATAAAAACGAAAACAACATATCTCTAAATATTGGCGATGTAATCGCTGTTGAAGGAACGCCCGGTCATGATATTGGGGTTGTTACACTTACGGGTGAGCTTGTTAGAATCCAGATGAAAAAAAAGAATCTTTCGTGGACTACGGAAGATGTCAAGAAGGTTTATCGCAAAGCGAACCAAAAAGATATAGAAACTTGGGTAGAGTTTCGTGATAGAGAAAAACAAACAATGGTTGATTCTCGAATTATGGCGAAAAACCTTAATTTGGAAATGAAAATTTGTGATGTTGAGTACCAAGGGGATGGAGCGAAAGTTACATTTTATTATACAGCAGAAGGACGTGTCGATTTCCGTCAATTAATCAAAGAATACGCAGGTAAATTTGGCGTAAGAATTGAGATGAAACAAATCGGATATCGTCAAGAAGCAGCAAAAGTTGGTGGAATTGGATCTTGTGGACGCGAATTATGTTGTTCGACTTGGTTAACAGATTTCCGCTCTGTGAGCACTGCTGCGGCACGTTATCAACAATTGTCAATTAACTCGCAAAAGTTAGCTGGACAATGTGGTAAATTAAAATGTTGTTTAAATTTTGAATTAGATTCATATTTAGATGCATTAAATAGTTTTCCGTCGATAGAAAGCCGTTTCGAGACTGAAAAAGGTTGGGCACATTGTGTTAAAATAGACGTTTTCAAGAAAGAAATGTGGTTTGCTTATGACAAAGGAGGAATTGTTTGGTACAAATTTTCGGTAGACGATATTCAAGAATTTTTAGCAATTACTGCAAAAGGTCAAAAAACTGAACCTTTAGAAGATTTAGCTAAAAATGTAGAAGAATCGAAACCAGATTTTACAGATGTAATTGGAGAAGATTCTTTAGAACGTTTTGAACGTAAAGAAAAGCAAAACAAAAAACGTAAAAGAATTAAGAATAATCAAAATTCTGGAAACGAAAAAGTTGCGGCGAATACTAATAATCTAAAACCTCAGATGGCAAAACAAAAACAGCCTAATGAAGCCAAAGATAAAGCAAATCGTCCTGAAAATAAACAAGGAAAGAATCCAAATCAGTCTAAAAAGAATAATCAAAATAGACCGAACAAAAATTCGAATCCTAATCAGAATCAGCAACAACAAAATCAGCCAAAAGAGAAGCAACAGCCAACTCAGGCAAAAGAGCAACAAGTTCAACCAAATACTGATCAGCAAAAGCCGCAAGGAAATAATCGAAATCGCAATAAACAAAAGCGAAAACCGAATAAACCGAGCAATAATAGCCAACAAAATAATCAAACAAATCAGGCTAATCAGTCAACTCAACAACCAAAAAAACAACCTCAGCAAAATAATCAAAATGCTGAGCAAAAACCGAAAACTAAGGACGAGAATCATACAAATAATTCTCAACCGAATCCAAATAAATCGAAGAATCGAAGTAAAAAAAGATTTAATCGTGGGCCAAAACCAAATGATACGCAACAGTAGTTTGCTTTTTATTTTAGTCTTTTTATTGTTTAGTTGTGAGGCTAAACATTATTATCAAGACACAAAAGATGTGAAAGACGAATGGAAGAGTAATCAACCTCAAACCTTTACGTTTGATGTAAAAGATCCAAAACCTTCGGCTGTTAACATTGGATTTGTGTTAAGAAATAATACGTCGTATGAATATAGTAACTTATATTTGTTCACGAAATTCATCGATCCTAAAGGAAACGAAATGATTGATACCTTACAGTATTACATTGCAAATCCCGATGGAAGCTGGATTGGTAAAGGAATGACAACAAAAGAAATGATGTTGGTTTATCGTGAAAATTTACCAATAAAAGACTCTGGTCGCTATCAACTAAAAGTTTGGCAAGGTATGCGAACAAAGAATTTGAAAGGAATCGAAGACATTAGTTTGATTGTTGATAAAGCTGAATAATACAGAATGGAAAACAATAAAAATCCTAAAACAAGCGCAACTTCTAAAGCAAAAAAGAAGTTCAATAGCTTTTCATTAGCCAAAAAAATAATCGTTACCATTTGGGTACTGTTTTTTTGTGCCGTATTAGGAATTTTCGGAATCTTTTGGGCGACATCTAACGGATGGTTAGGTGAAATTCCCAATGTACGTGATTTAGAAAATCCTGATATTTATGTTTCATCAGAAATTATTTCTTCTGATGGTGTTTTGTTAGATCGTTTCGAAGCAGAACGCAGAACACCAGTTGATTACAAAGATTTACCTCCACATTTGGTTGACGCATTGTTAGCAAAAGAGGATGTTCGTTTCTTTGATCATTCAGGTGTAGATATTAAAGCTGCTTTCCGTGCTATATCTTCAGGTGGTGATTCAGGAGGTGGATCTACAATTACACAGCAGTTAGCAAAACAGTTGTACACAAAAGACCCTTCTTCTAATAAGGTGAAACGTGGTTTACAAAAACTAAAAGAATGGGTAACTTCTGTTCAATTAGAAAAATTGTATACAAAAGAAGAAATCATTGCGATGTACTTCAATAAGTTTGACTTTATCTATGGTGCAAAAGGAATTGAATCTGCTTCTAAAGTTTATTTCAATAAAACAACAAAAGAATTAAACTTAGATGAAGCTGCAACATTGGTTTCAATGTTTCAAAATCCTGTAAAATTCAACCCTGTAAAAAATCCTGCATTATCTACAGAAAAAAGAAATCTTGTATTAGATCAAATGATGAAATACAACAAGATTTCTAGAGCAGAGGGTGAGGCTGCTAAAGTCGCTCCTTTAGTTACAGATAAGCAAGATATTATGAAACATGATGAATCACATTCAGCATATTTCAAATCTGCTTTGAGAAAGGAAATTCAGCAATGGATGGTTGATTATGAGAAAGAAACAGGAAAATCTTATAACCTTGAAAAAGATGGTTTAAAAATTTATGTAACGTTAGACTCAAGAATGCAGAATTTAGCTGAAGAAGCGGTTAAAAAACAATTAAAAGTTTTACAAGATCAATTCTTTGGAGAGCAACGTGGACGTAGTTTAGCACCATTTTATAATATTTCTGCTGCAAAAAGAACACAAATCTTTAAGCAAGCAATGGCTCGTACAGATTTGTATAAAAAGATGAAAGCCGAAGGAAAATCTGAAGCTGAAATCGAAACTGTTTTCAATACACCTCGCGACTCTGTTCAGTTCTTTACATGGAACGGAATTCAGTACAAAAAAGGGAAAACATTGATGGATTCAATCGAATATCACAAACATATTTTACAAGCTGGTTTGATGTCAATGGATCCAAAAGATGGAACAATCAAAGCTTGGGTTGGAGGAATCGATTGGAATTATTTCAAATTTGACCACGTAAAACAAGCACGTCGTCAGGTAGGTTCTACGTTCAAACCGTTTGTTTATGCAACAGCGATTAATCAATTAGGATTAACACCTTGTCATACTGTTTCTAATGAGAGAATTCCAGGAAATTGGTCTCCTCGAAATGATAATGGTAAATATGGTGGATCTCAAGATTTAAGAACTGCATTAGCTTATTCTACAAATATTGTCGCTGCACGTTTGATTATGCAAACAGGTGAAGAACCTGTAATTCAAATGGCTCGTGACCTTGGAGTTGAATCTCCTATCGTAAAAGATCCTACAATTGCATTAGGTTCTGCCGATTTATCTTTATATGAGATGGTTGGTGCGATGAGTGCATTTGCAAATGGTGGTATTTACATTAAACCGCAATTAATCTTAAGAATAGAAGATAAGCAAGGAAAAGTTATCAAAGATTATACGCCACAAACACGAGAAGTTGTTAATGAAAACGTAGCGTACACTATGATTGATTTGATGAAAGGTGTTGTAGATAGAGGTTCTGGTGCGAGATTAAGAAATCGCTACGGAATGACTGCCGAAATTGCTGGTAAAACAGGTACAACAAACGAAAACTCTGATGGTTGGTTTATGGGATTAACACCAAATTTAGTTACTGGAGTTTGGGTTGGTGCAGAAGACCGATTTGCTCACTTTGCGAGTACAGCCACAGGGCAAGGAGCCAATACAGCTATGCCAATTTGGGCTTACTATATGCAAGGCGTTTACAAAGAAGGAGGAAAATTTGGCGTAACAGCTGGAGATAAATTTGACAAACCTAAGGACATTGAAAAACACTGGGATTGTTCGAATACATACGGATTCCATCAATATGATGAAATGTATGATCCAGGTCCAATTATCGAAGGAAGTGGTAGTGAAAGCGTAGGCGAAAACTATGAAGTTCCTGATGAAGAAGGTCAATAATTAAATTGATATAAAACAAAATAGCCACTCAAAATTGAGTGGCTATTTTTATGATTTATAATTCTTCTTTTTCCTCTTCGTTATCAAACTGATTGTTGTACGCTTCACGTTCTTGTGCCAATTTCTTTTCGCGTTGTTTTTTCTTAAAATCACGAATCGTCATATACGTTAACAACACAACAAGCGCTGCAACCAAAAAATAATTAGCATACGTAAATAAATTCGTAATTGTATCCGTTACCACCTCATCTGGTGTTACAACAGCTTTTTCTTCCATAGGAAATATTTTAATTATTGATAGAATTCTTTCGGATATTCTACCATTCCATTTACATTTTTCAGCGCATCTTCCTCCAACTCAATTGCCATACAATTTTAATCTGGAACATCAAAAGGTAACTGAATATCAAAGTCAGATGCTTTTCGGTAACCAAATTTAGGATAATAAGTTGGATGACCTAACAAAATAATCGATTCAAAACCTAATTCTCTCGCTTTCTTATGCGCAAATTCTATTAAATGACCACCAATTCCATTTCCTTGATAATTAGGTAAAACCGCTACAGGAGCAAGTGCTAAAGAATCGTAAGAAAAATCTGAATGATTAATTTTAATCTTTGTCAATGAGATATAACCAACAGTAAGTCCATTCATTTCAAAAACAATAGACAAATCAGGAACAAAACTATCAGAATTTCGTAATCGTTCTACTAAAAATTGTTCACGATGATCACTATATTCTTCATTTTCAAATGCCTTTTCAATCAATTTAAAAATTTGTTCATAATCGCTTTTCTCCTCTTTCCTAATATTCATGCTCCATCAATTGATTAACCTTATAAAATTAGAAAAAGGTTTTAACAAAACAAACAACAAATCGTATCTTTGTCGCTTATAGATTTTAAGCAAATGAGTCAACCAAAAAGATATACAATAACAGCGGCTTTACCTTATGCTAACGGACCATTGCACATTGGTCACATGGCAGGTGTTTACGTTCCTTCTGATATTTATGCGCGTTTTTTACGAAGAAAAGGAAAAGATGTGGCATTCATTGGAGGTTCTGACGAACATGGTATTCCAATTACAATTCGTGCCAAAAAAGAAGGCGTAACGCCACAAGATATTGTTGATCGTTACCACGAAAATATCAAAAATACATTGGCTAATTTTGGTGTGACGTTCGATATTTATTCTCGTACAACATCAGATAAACACAGAGAAGTTGCGCAAGACTTCTTCAAAACGTTATATGATAATAACAAATTTACAGAAGATGTTACAGAACAATTTTACGACGAAGATGCGCACGAATTTTTAGCGGATCGATACATTCGTGGTGAATGTCCCAAATGTGGAAATCCTGATGCTTACGGCGATCAATGTGAAAAATGTGGCTCAACATTAAGTCCAGAAGAATTGATTAATCCGCGTTCTGCTTTATCTGGAAATACGCCAATCAGAAAAGAAACTAAAAACTGGTATTTGCCATTGGATCAATACCAAGATTTCTTATCAAAATGGATTTTAGAAGATCACAAAAATGATTGGAAATCGAGTGTTTATGGTCAAGTAAAATCTTGGTTAGACGATGGTTTAAAACCTCGTGCTATGACACGCGATTTAAACTGGGGAATTCCTGTTCCTGTTGATGGTGCTGAAGGAAAAGTAATGTATGTTTGGTTTGATGCACCGATTGGTTACATTTCTTTCACGCAAGAATGGGCAGAGAAAAACGGTAAAAATTGGAAAGATTATTGGCAAAACGAAGAAACGAAATTGGTTCATTTCATCGGAAAAGATAATATCGTTTTCCACTGTATCATTTTCCCAACAATGATGAAAGCGCATGGCGATTACATTATGCCTGATAATGTTCCTGCAAATGAATTCTTGAATTTAGAAGATGATAAAATCTCAACTTCTCGTAATTGGGCAGTTTGGGCACATGAATATTTAGAAGATTTCCCGAATCAACAAGATACATTGCGTTATGTGTTGACGGCAAATATGCCTGAAAATAAAGACAATAACTTTACGTGGAAAGATTTCCAAACGAAGAATAATTCTGAATTGGTTGGAATTTTAGGAAACTTTATCAACCGTGTAATGGTGCTTTCTCACAAATATTACGAAGGAATTGTTCCTTCAAAAACAATTGAATTTGAAGAATTAACTGAAATCAAATATTTTGCAAAGCGCATTGGTGATCATTTAGAGAAATATGAATTCCGTGCTGCGTTGACAGAATATATGAATTTAGCTCGTCTTGGAAATCAATTTTTACAAGCGCAAGAACCTTGGAAAAAAGGTGATGATCCAGAAGCTGTAAAAGGAATTATGTATGCTGCGACGCAAATTGCTGCGGCATTAGGACAATTGGGAGAACCATTTATTCCATTCGCTTCTGAGAAAATGTTGACTATGATGAATGTAGAAAAAATGAGTTGGGATGATTTAGAATCAACAGACGAATTTGTAAAAGCTGGACATCAATTAGGACAATCTGAATTAATTTTTGCAAAAATTGAAGACGAAGCAATCGAAGCACAAATCAATAAATTAAACGAAAGTAAAGTCAAAAATAATATGACAAATCCAAACGCAGAACCTCAAAAAGAATTGATTTCTTTTGATGATTTCCAAAAAATGGATATCCGTATCGGAACTATCTTAGAAGCGAAGAAAGTTGAAAAAGCAGACAAATTATTCGAACTAAAAGTAGATACAGGAATGGACGTTCGTACAATTGTTTCTGGTATTGCAGAACATTTTACGTTAGAAGAAATCGTTGGGAAACAAGCGATGGTTTTAGCAAATTTAGCGCCTCGTAAAATTCGTGGAATCGAATCGAACGGAATGTTATTATTCGCTGATAAAGTAGACGGAAAATTAACGTTTGTAAATCCAGAAGAAGAAACGCCAAACGGTGTTCAAATTGGATAATTTTTATTGTAAAAAGTAAAATGTATTAAGTATAAATGTAAAAGCCACTTCGATGAAGTGGCTTTTACATTATCTCTTTAAAACTTCTATAAATTTTCCTTGTTGATTCTTTTCTAAATTAATTTTTAAAATGTAATTCTTCTTTTTAATTAAAAAATAGTCTT